>NZ_JBQJIK010000176.1:0-1803 GCF_052078665.1 Inquilinus sp. CA228
CTAGCGAAGCGCAAGGGCGTCGCCGTGAGGCGGGGTCTGAAGGAAGCGTGGAGCAAAGCCGCGGCCCGATGGACAAGAACCGGATACGAGGCCTGCCCGGTCGGACGAGCGAGCCGTTGATCGCGAAGTCCAGGGCCATCAAGGGCCGGGGTGGTATATTCGGCGGGCGTGCGGTGAAGGCGGTCGGTCTTACCTCGGGAGATCTGTGCCGTGTCCCTCGGGACTGGGGTGGCCGCAAGGTCGCCCGACCGCGGCGCAGAAGTCAGCAGAGGGCATAGTAGGCGGCGGGTGCCGCCGAAGGCCCGAACGGTGGAAGAGGCCAGTAGAGCGGCGATCTCGTGCGAGCCATGCGGCAGAAAGATCAGAGCAAGCTGACCCTGGGCCCCGAGGCGGAGGGTGAAGCCCCGAGCCTTGCGGCCCAGGCGACCGAAGCTCGCGCGGCGAGAGCCAGCCTCGAACGCCCGGCGGTCGTGGGACCGTCGATGGAGACCATCCTTGACCGAGAGAACCTGAAGACGGCGCTGGCACGAGTGCGGCGCAACAAGGGCGCGGCGGGGGTCGACGGCATGAGTGTCGACGACCTGCCGGCCCACCTGAAGCGGCATTGGCCCACGATCCGGGCCCAGCTGATCGACGGCACCTACAAGTCGCAGCCGGTGCGGCGGGTGGAGATCCCGAAGACCTCGGGCGGCGTGAGGCCGCTCGGCATCCCGACGGTGCTCGACCGCTTCATCCAGCAGGCGGTGATGCAGGTGCTGCAGGCGGACTGGGACCCGACGTTCTCCGAGGCCAGCTTCGGCTTTCGGCCGGGGCGCTCGGCGCATCAGGCCGTGGCACGGGCGCAGACATACATTGCGGCCGGCTACGGCGTGGTGGTGGATCTCGACCTGGAGAAGTTCTTCGATCGGGTCAACCACGACATCCTGATGGGGCTGGTGGCCAAGCGGGTGGCCGACAAGCGCCTCCTGAAGCTGATCCGCGGCTTCCTGACCGCGGGCGTGCTGGAGGGGGGCCTTGTCGGCCCGACGGAGGAGGGGACGCCGCAAGGCGGACCGCTCTCGCCGCTGTTGTCGAACCTGATGCTGGACGTTCTGGACCAGGAGCTGGAGAAGCGCGGCCATCGCTTCGTCCGCTACGCCGACGACTGCAACATCTATGTGCGCAGCCAGCCGGCGGGCGAACGGGTGATGGCCGGCATCGAGCGGTTCCTGGCCAAGCGGCTCAAGCTGAAGGTCAACAGGGCCAAGAGCGCAGTCGCCAAACCAAGCGTCCGCAAGTTCCTGGGCTTCAGCTTCACCGGCGGAAGAGAGCCGCGGCGCCGGATCGCGCCGCAGGCCATCGACCGCTTCAAGGCGAAGGTCCGGGACCTGACGCGGCGCACCCGCGGCGACAGCCTCGGGCAGATCGTCAAGCAGCTGTCCGTCTACCTGACTGGGTGGCGCGGCTACTTCGGCTTCTGCCAGACCCCGTCGGTGTTGTGCACACTCGACCGGTGGACCAGGCGGCGGCTCCGCGCCATCGCCTGGACGCAGTGGAAGCGCGGACCCAAGCGCTTTGCCGAGCTGCGACGCCGCGGCGTCGGCCGGGTCCTGGCGGCCAAGACCGCCGGCAGCCCACACGGCCCCTGGCGGCTCAGCAACAGCCCCGCGCTCGCCATCGCACTCCCCACCGCCGCCCTTCAGGCCCTCGGCCTCGCCTCCGTCGCCGACCCGCTCACCGCTTAATCCCCCGAACCGCCGGATACGGACCCGTATGTCCGGTGGTGTGGGAGGGGGGAGCCGCGAGGCTTCCCCCTATCCCGAT
>NZ_JBQJIK010000177.1:0-1733 GCF_052078665.1 Inquilinus sp. CA228
CGGCTGGTACAGCCAGGTCGTCACCGGTCCCTTCTACCAGAAGGTCTTCGCCCCGGGCGGCCTCGTCCTCAACATCGAACAGTATGGCGACGCCAGCGTGGCCCCGAACGCCACGACAACCGATACCAGCGACCAGGCGAATGGGTCCGAGGACGAGCCTGAAGACGGATCCGAGGAGCCGAGCATCTGGGACTCGCTGTGGTCGCGGCAATTCAACGGGACCATTACGAATTCCCTCAACTCGTTTACGGGAACCAGCGTCAACTACTCGACGGCGATGTCCTACAACGTCAATACGAGCCTGGATCTGTCGGTCTCGACCTCGGCGAACTATCGCTTCATCGGCGGTACCGACATCACCCAATATTCCGCCGGCTACTCGATGTACACCATCTGCGGCGATGGCGGCATCAGCCTGGGGACCGAGGGCAGCTTCTCGACCATCGGCCAGTCCTTCTTCACGCCGGGCACCCTCATCCTCGGCTCCCGCCCCACCACGGGAGGAAAATTCGCCGCACAGACCGTTGCCACGCTGGCCACGACATCGAAATTGGCGAAGTTCGCCAGCTTGGCGGCCAAGCTCACGGCCCTCGTCGACGAGGTGGGGACGAAGTTCTTCAAAGGTTACCCCCAATCCGCCCTGGATCTCCCGGCAGCGATCACCGCACGGCTCGCTGCGCCAGCCGCCACGACGGCCGCTGCCCTCATGACGAAGGCCGTCGTCGGCAACTACAAGAAGATCACCCGGCACGAGCTGGAGACGTCGTCGGCTGTCGAACCCACCATCAAGATCGAACCACACGCCATCATCCTTAGCGTCGGGACGTATAAGATCGAGATCGACGAGATAGAGGGCATTACCCTTTCTGGCAAAGACTGCGTTGTTCGACTCAATAGTATTGATGGAATATATGCTAAATCAAATAGAATATCTCTTGTATCTTCTTCTAATATAGAAGATAACGATGGAAACAATTTTGGAGAAATGCCGACAACATCTCGTACGTCAGAAATAATAATCGGACCAACTGAAATAAATGCAAATGGATCGTTGAAAGTTGATGGAAAAACTATTGTCATAGGACAAACGACAGTTGAAGGTTTATTTATAGCAACAGATGCTAGATTCGGAGGGTGAGAAAAATGACTACGAGCGCTCATCCTCCATCGTGCGCTGCTTTGGCCACCCGCGATTTCGCATTGGCTATCGGCGGGGCGGTGCTCCATGGCTAACATCGCCTTCGAGCTGTCGGTGACGGGCCTGCCGGATGACGTCATCCAGGTGGTGCGCTTCGAGGGCGAGGAGGAGCTCGGCCGGCCCTACCGCTTCGTCATCGACGTCGTCTCCCGGTCGGAGACACTGTCGGCCGAGGATCTGATCGCCCGATCCGCCACCTTCTCGTTCAGCTCGGACGCCGGCGAGCGGCAGGTCCACGGCATTGTCGCCGGCTTTCGCGAAGGGGCGGAGGTGGCGGGCGGGTACTACAGCTACCAGTTCGTGCTCATGCCCCGGCTCTGGCTGCTCGGCCTGTCCCGCAACAGCCGCAGCTTCGGCTCCGACGGCGATCTCGACGTCGCCGGCGTCGTTCGCCAGTTGCTCGAGGATCCACAGGCGCTCGGCTTCTCCAGC
The DNA here is from genome assembly GCF_052078665.1 of Inquilinus sp. CA228. Taxonomy (NCBI): domain Bacteria; kingdom Pseudomonadati; phylum Pseudomonadota; class Alphaproteobacteria; order Rhodospirillales; family Rhodospirillaceae; genus Inquilinus; species Inquilinus sp. CA228. Next base: position 1,631 of record NZ_JBQJIK010000177.1, read on the forward strand.
GACGACTTCGCCATCAACCTGATGAATGGCGACAAATACCCGGCACGCAGCTACTGGGTCCAGTACAACGAGTTCGATCTCGATTTCCTGCACCGGCTGATCG
>NZ_JBQJIK010000178.1:0-1635 GCF_052078665.1 Inquilinus sp. CA228
CCTGGAAGTCTCACAAGTGAGGGGTGCATCGGGGCTTTGGATCTGAGAAAGTTGTTGTGCTGGAACAGCTTAACTCAGATTCGAGGATTGCCCCGATGCAGACAGAGTGTAGCGCGGAACTGTTCGAGTTTGCAGCAGTCGAGAAGCGCGCAGTGGTGGCGGGGTTCGATGGGGGAAGCATCACCTCGGACGCTGGGGCGCTGCTGCTTGGCCTGGCGGATCGGGCGATCAGGCTGGTGAGCCGCTTCGCCGGCTGCTTTGAGGACTTCCGCGCCCCCGGACTGATCGAGCATGAGGTCAGGACGCTGGTCGGCCAGCGGGTGTTCGGCATCGCGCTGGGCTACGAGGACCTGAACGACCACGACCATCTGCGCCATGACCCGGTGATGGCGGTGCTGGCCGGCAAGCTGAAGCCGGTGCGGCAGAAGAAGTGCGCCCCGGTCGCGGGCAAGAGCACCCTGAACCGGCTGGAGTTGAGCCGGCCCGAGCCCAGCCGCTACAAGAAGATCAGCTATCGGGCCGAGGCGATCGAGGGGCTGTTCGTGGACCTCTTCCTGGAGGCGCACGAGACCGCGCCGGACCAAATCGTCATCGACCTGGACGCCACCGACGATCCGCTGCACGGTGATCAAGAGGGGCGCTTCTTCCACGGCTATTACGACTGCTTCTGCTTCCTGCCGCTCTACGTCTTCTGCGGCCGCCATCTGCTGGCGGCCAAGCTGCGCACCGCCAACCAGGACGCGGCGGCCGGGTCGGTGGAGGAGATCGCGCGCATCGTCGGCAGGGTCCGCGCGCGCTGGCCCGAGGTGAAGATCATTCTGCGCGGCGACAGCGGCTTCGCGCGTGAGGCCCTGATGGCCTGGTGCGAGGCGAACGGCATCGACTTCCTGTTCGGTCTGCAGGGCAACGTGCGCCTGGTGGCCGAGATCGGCTCCGAGCTCGACCAGGCCCGGGCCGCCTCCCAGGCCGACGAGGGCCGGCCCGCCCGCCGCTTCAAGGACTTCAGCTATCGGCCCCGCAAGAAGGCCTGGAGCCGTACCCGCCGCGTCATCGGCAAGGCCGAGGTCACCCAGGGCGAGAACAATCCGCGCTTCGTGGTCACCTCGCTCAGCGCCCAGGCCTGGCAAGCCCAGCCGCTCTACGAGCAGCTCTACTGCGCCAGGGGCGACATGGAAAACCGCATCAAGGAGTGCCAGCTCGACCTGTTCGCCGACCGCACCTCCAGCGCCACCATGAGAGCCAACCAGCTGCGCCTGTGGTTCGCCTCCATGGCTTACGTGCTCACCTGCGCGCTTCGCCGCCTCGGCCTGAAGGACACCCAGTTCGAGAAGGCCGCCTGCGGCACGCTGCGCCTGAAGCTCTTCAAGATCGGCGCACTCGTCAGGATCTCGGTCCGGCGCATCAAGATCGCCATGGCCTCCGTCCATCCCTGGCGCCGCGAGTGGGCCACCGCCTACGCCCGGCTCGCCGCCCTCGCCGCCTGACGCGCCCGCCAAACCCGCCCTTCAACAGCACCGAAACACCGTCGAACCCCAGCCAGCCGCTCCCGCGGCCCTGGCCGTGCGACCTCCTCAATAACCCCGGCTATCCCGCGGCAACCTCCTCCTCCCCCCGGCCAAGTGTGAGATATCCAGG
>NZ_JBQJIK010000179.1:0-1599 GCF_052078665.1 Inquilinus sp. CA228
CACATCGAGGAGGTCCGCCGTGCCGATGCTGTGGTTCGTCTCCACCACCAGACGGCCCGTGGCGCTCTGGACGAGGTCGCCCGTCACGGTCGTCCTGCCGATCGCGCCGGCGCCGCCGACCTGCAAGCTGCCGGCGTTGCGGAGCTGGCCGCCGTTCAGGTTGAGGGCCGTAAAGGCCTCGATCACGCCGCCGGGACGGTTGTCCACGACATTGCCGGTCCCGCTGTTGAAGACGATGTCGCCCGAGATCGTTCCCGTGTTCGTGACCTGGGTGTTGCCCGCCGGCGTGTCGGTCAGGATCGCCAGGCGATTGAGCGACGAGATGATCCCCGCATTGCTGATGTAGTTCTGGGTGCCGCCCATCAGCCGGATGGCCGCCGCGTCGCGCTGTGTGGGGTCTTGACCACCGGGGAAGGCAGCGTCGGTCTGGCCGCCCTGAACGCTCGAGTTGCGATCGATCAAAATCTGGATCTCGCCTGATGATGTTCCATCGCTCTGGGCGAAGATGCCTGGCGACCCCACCCCCGCCGCCTCGGCCAGGCTGCCGATGAGGTCGATCAAAATATCACCGCCGGCGCCGTCGCCGCCGGCCGTGCCCCGCGCCTGGATCTTGTCCTGGGAGCCATCCGCGTTGTTGTAGTTCACCAAGCCGCCGCCGCCGCCGATGGTCTGGGCGAAGATGGCCGGGGCATAGTCGCCCGTGGTCTGAACGCGGGCGTTCTCCACAAAGATCGAGACCTCCCCGCCAAAGCCGGCGTTGGACTTCACGGCCAGCGCCGTACCCGTCTGGTAGTCGTGGACCGAGGACGGATCGCCGGCGAAGCCGCCGCCGCCGCCGATGCTCTGGACAATGATGCCGTAGGCGCCCTTGCCGGCTGTGAGAATCGCCGTGCCCGTTTCGAGATCAACGTTGACATTGCCGCCGTTGCCGCTGGCGCCGCCGGGGCCGCCAGGCCCGCCCGCGCCACCCGGCAGGACGACCTGCCCCCCGACGGCCATCCCGCCGCCACCCCCGATCGACTGCGCCAGGATGCCATGCGCGTCCAGGCCGGATGTGGTGATGGCGCCGCCCGTGGTGACGGTGACGGCCCCACCGTTGCCGTCGACGCCGTTCCGGCCGCCGAACGTCAACGTCAGCCCGTGGACGTCGGCAACGCGTCCTTGCGGGTTGATGACGATCTTGGAGGGATCGAAGGTCTCGTCGGTGGTCATCGTCCGGACCAGCCCGCCGCCGCCCCCGACGCTCTGGGCAAAGATGGCGATGCCGTGCTTGCCGGTGGTGGTGATCGCGCCGTCCGTCGTGACGGCGACCGCGCCGCCATCCCCGCCGGTGCCGCCATTGCCGCCGACCCCGACGGAGAGGCTCTTCAGCGAGCCGCTGACGGTGCCGGCCAGCGATCCTTCGCCGCCGCCGCCGCCCACGCTATGCGCCAGGATGCCGAAGGCGGCCACGCCCTGCGTCAGGATGTGGCCGCCTGTCCCGTTGGCCACCGTCACGACACCGCCGTTGCCGCCGGCGCCACCCGTGCCGCCCACCCCGATCGCGGTCTGGATCGGCGTGTCGTCGGCGGCGCCGCTGGTCGACGTTGCGGCGCCGCC
>NZ_JBQJIK010000018.1:0-104044 GCF_052078665.1 Inquilinus sp. CA228
CTTCGGCAGCGGTGCGGCTTCGCGTCCGCAGCCGGCGCCGCAGCAGCAGGCGCCGGCCTATACCCAGGCGCCGCCGAGCTACGCCCAGGCCCAGCCCGGCCCGTGGGGCGGTGGCGGCGGGCCCCTCGCCCAGTCCTCCGGCCCGTCCTTCCTGCGCAGCGCCGCCGCCACCGCGGCCGGTGTCGCCGGAGGAGCGCTGCTGTTCCAGGGCATCGAATCCCTGTTCGGCATGGGCCATGGCGGGCTCGGCGGCTTCGGCGGTGCGACCCCCGGCCTGACCGAGACGGTGGTCAACAACTACTATGGCGACGCCGCCCCCGGCGCCGACGGCAGCGACCTGCGTGACGCCGATGCCGTGCCCGCGGACGACCAGGGTGTCCAGGATGCCGACTATCAGGACGACAGCAGCCAGGATTTCGGCGGCGATGATTTCGGCGGTGGCGGCGACGACACGGTGGGCGTCTGAGCCTCGGCGTAGGTTGGGTTCGCGAACGCGAACCCAACATCCCGACGCGGTGCTGGCGGCACCATGTTGGGTTCGCCAGGGCGAACCCAACCTACGCCGGAGCGTCCAGAATCTCCTCCAATCGATTCAGCAGGGGGCGCTGGCCCTCCAGGATCTTGTGGCGGGCGGTCGCCAGGTCGAACCATTCGGCCTGGTCGACCTCCGGGAAGGACTGGATCCGGCCGCTCCTCGGCGGCCATTCCAGCTCGAACTCGCTGCTGCGGACCCGGCTGACATCCAGGTCGCCGGCGATGGCGAAGGCCGTGACCGCCTTGCCGCCGCGCTGGCGGATCCGGCCCAGCGGCAGCAACGGCCCCTCTGGCGCCGTACCCAGCTCCTCGGCGAATTCGCGCCGGGCAGTGGACTCGAAGTCCTCGCCGGGCTCCGGCTCCCCCTTCGGGATCGACCAGGCACCCAGATCCTTGCCGCGCCAGAACGGACCGCCGGGATGCACCAGCAGGACTAGCCGCTGCCCGTCCACGCGCTTGTGCATCAGAATCCCGGCACTCTCGGCGGGCATGGGACCTCTCTCAGGCGACGGCTTCCTCGAGAAGATAGCGCTCCAGCCGGTCGAGGCAGCCGCTCCAGCCCTCATGATGGCTGTCGCGGGCCGGCTCGTCGAAGAACTGCTCATGGGTCAGGATCAGCACGGTGCCGTCGCCGTCCGGCCGGAAGGTCAGCGTCACCTGCGATTCCCGCTCCGGCATGGTCCGCCAGGCCCAGCTGAACACCAGCTTCTCCTCCGGCACGACCTCCTTGTACACGCCGCCGACATCATGGCGCTCGCCGTCCGGCGTGCGGAAGGCGACGTGGTAGCGGCCGCCGGTGCGCGGGTCGGCCTCGGCGCTGATGGTCTCGGCGCCCGCCGGCCCGAACCAGCGCATTATTTTGTCCGGCTCGATCCAGGCCCCGTAGACTTTGGCGGGAGGGGCGGCGAGGCGGCGCCGGATGCTGAGGCTGGGCTTGGCGAGCACGATTCCTCCTCGACGAAGGCGGCCAGTCGGTCGAGCTGTTCGGACCAGAAGCGCTGGTATCGGGCCAGCCAGTCCATCGCCTGCTCCATCGGTGCCGCGGACAGGCGGCAGGTCACGGTGCGCCCGGTCTTGGTCCGCGTGATCAGCCCGGCGTCGGACAGCACGTCGAGGTGCTTCATCACCGCGGGCAGCGACATGGTGAAAGGCCGGGCCAGCTCGCTGACCGACAGGTCCTGCTGTTCGCCCAGCCGGCTGATCAGCGCCCGGCGGGTCGGGTCGGCCAGGGCGGCGAAGGTGCGGTCGAGCACGGGCTCTTGATAGTTAACCATCAAGTGAACTTTGAGAGTGTCGGGTCGGGCTGTCAAGCCATATGCGCCGACATCGGCGGCCGGATCCAGATTAGTCGGACGATTGGCCGCGCAGCCGGCCTTACCGCACCCAGCGCCGGAAGCCCAGCCGCTCGACCAGCACCACCGCGCCGAAGGCGACCAACCCCATCGCCGCGGCGACGAAGACGGCGGCGAACAGGCGGTCGGCCTGGTAGTTGAAGGTCGCCTGGATGATCAGCGCGCCCAACCCGGCATTCGACCCGATCCATTCGCCGACGATGGCGCCGATGACGCTGCCGGTGGCGGCGATGCGCAGCGCCGTGAACAGCATCGGCAGCGACCGCGGCGCGCGCAGCCGCCAGAAGCTTTCCCAGCCGCTGGCCGACAGCACCCGCATCAGCTCCCGCTCGTTCGGCGTCGCCAGGGTCAGGCCGCGCACCATGGCGATCAGGGTCGGGAAGAAGCAGATCACCGCCGCGATCACGATCTTCGGCAGCAGGCCCAGCCCGAACATCAGGATGAAGATCGGCGCCAAGGCGAGCACCGGGATGGTGTTGAAGAACAGCACGATCGGGAAATAGGCGGCGCGCACCGGCCGGCTGTAGGTGAACAGGATGGCCAGCAGCACCGCGACCGTATTGCCCAGCAGGAAGCCCAGCACCGCCTCCAGCGCTGTCGGCCAGGCATTGGCCAGCAGCAGCGCCCGGTCGGTCCAAAGCTTGTCGAACACCGCGGCCGGCCCTGGCACGATGAAGGCCGGCACGCCCAGCGCCGGCACGACGAACTGCCAGACCAGCAGGATCGATAGCGCCCCCAGCGCCGGCCACAGGATGTCGGAGGGGCGGGTCATGCCGGCGATCCCACCGCCAGCAGCCGGCGCAGATGGGCGGCGACGGCGGTGATCTCGGGCGCGTCGCGGTTGCAGCGGCCCTCCGCATCCTTCAGCGGCCGCAGGTCGACGATCTCCAGCACCCGGCCGGGATGGGCCGCCAGCACCAGCACCTGCTGGCCCAGATACACCGCCTCGGCGATGCTGTGGGTGACGAAGACCACGGTGGTGCCGGTGCGCCGCCACAGCGCCAGCAGCTCGTCGTTCAGCCGGTCGCGGGTGATCTCGTCGAGCGCGCCGAACGGCTCGTCCATCAACAGGATGCGCGGCCGGGACAGCAGGGCGCGGGCGATCGCCACGCGCTGGCGCTGTCCGCCCGACAGCTGGTCCGGCATCCGCTCCGCCAGCCCGCCAAGGCCGAGCAAGGCCAGCAGGTCGTCGGTCGACAGCCCGTCGGGGCGGGCAGCCCGGCCGACCTGCAGCGGCAGCTCGATATTGGCGCGCACGCTGCGCCAGGGCAGCAGGGTCGGGTCCTGGAACACGAAGCCGATGTCGCGGCGGGCCCGGGCCGCATGCGGCGGGCCGCCCAGCACCGCGATCTCGCCGCCCAGCGGCGCCAGCAGGTCGGCCACCACCCGCAGCAGGGTCGACTTGCCGCAGCCGGACGGCCCGAGAATGGTCAGGAAGCCGCCCTGCGGCACGTCCAGGTCGACGCCGTCCAGCACCGGCACCGCCCCGGCACCACGCCCGGTGGCCGGATAGCCGATGGCGAGGCCCCGGCAGCGGATCGCGGCGCTGCTCTCCACCCGTCCGGTCACCCCAGCTTCGGCCGGTCGGCTGCGGTCATCTCCAGGATCGCGCTCGACCAGCAGTCTTCCGGCTTCGGCGTGTTGCCCTGGAACTGGCCGATCGAGTCATAGATCCGCACCTGCTCGGCGATCGCGGCCGGGTCGAACCAGCCCCAGCCCTTGGCCTTGGTGTTGGCGTCGAAGCTCAGCTTCAGCACCAACCCTATGGTCGCCTGCTCGGTCGCGCGGTCGAGCTGCGGATAGGCGTCGACGGTCAGGTCCACCGCCTCCTTCGGATGCGCATGGGTCCAGGCCCAGCCCTTGGCCACGGCGCGCAGGAACTTGGCCAGCACCTCGGCATTCTCGGCCAGCGCCGCGTCGGTGGCGAAATAGACGTTGGAGTAGGAGGGCAGGCCGGTGTCCTTCATCATCAGGTCGATCCGGTCCGGCCCGATCACCGACAGCGCCTGGGTGTTGGTGATCCAGCCGGTGACGGCGTCGACCTGGCCGGACACCAGCGGCGTCATGTCGAAGCCGATATTGGTGATGTCCATCTGCGACGGGTCGATCTTGTTCTGCGCCAGGATCGCGTCCAGCACGAAGCGTGCGGTCGGCTGGATGCCGATGCGCTTGCCGATCATGTCCTTGACCGTGCGGATCGGCGCCTTGGGCAGGGAGTAGAAGGCGAAGGGGCCGGAGCGGTAGCCGCAGGCGATGATCTTGACCGGCACGCCGGAGCCGCGGGCCAGCAGCAGCTGCGCGGAATCGGAGAACTGGCCCAGCGCCGCCTGGCCGGTGACGACCGGCGGCACGGTGGCGGAGTTCGGGCCGCCGGGCGAGAATTCGACCGCCAGCCCCTCGGCCTGGAACAGCCCCTGCTTCAGCGCCACCACGTCGCCGATCTGGCCGTTGCTGATCAGCCAGTCGTATTTGATCACCACCGTGGCGGCCTCGGCCCGGCCCTCCGGGATCTTGAGCGCGATGCCGGCGCCGAAAGCGGCGATCCCGGCCAGGACGGTGCGGCGGTCGAAGGCGGTCATGCGGTCCTCCGTCAAGCGGCTGGGCCTTCGACGTCGCCCACCGGGCCGCCGTCGAGCCAGGCATAGATCTCCCACAGATTGTCGTCCGGGTCGGTGAAATAGGCGCAGCGCGCATTCCACGCATAGTCGGCCGGCGGCCGCGTGAACGTCACGCCGAGCGTGCTGAGCTCGAGATAGACCGCGTCCACCGTCGCCGGCGAGGGCAGCTCGGCCGCGGCGCAGGCCTTGTGCACCTGCGGCGGGGCGCGGCGGCTGGAGACGCCGGTGTGCTCGGCGATATGGCCGATCTCCCACAGCGCCAGGGTCAGCCCGGCGCCCTTGAAGTCGGCGAAGCCCGGGGCGCGGCGGCGCAGCTTGAAGCCCAGCTTGTCGATGTAGAAGGCGGCCGCCCGCTCGACATCCTCGACCAGGAAGCAGACATCGGTGATCGGGTGGGTCTGGGCGAAGGGCATGGCGGTCTCCGGACGGTCTCGCCCCGATCATGGCGCTGGCCGCCGCCGCCCTTCTTTCGCAATCCTGCGCTTTCGTTGCCGGAACTTGCTATCCCTCCGCCCGGTAGCGTGCCGGGGTGGTGCCGGTGGCGCGGCGGAAGGCGGTGGAGAAATGCGCCTGGCTGGCGAAGCCGGCGCGATAGGCGATCTCGGCCAGCGCCAGGTCGGGCCGCGCCAGCAGCGCCTTGGCCCGCTCGACCCGGCGCGCCAGCACGAACTGGTGCGGCGCGCGGCCGGTCGCAGCCTTGAAGGCGCGGCTGAAATGGAACGGGCTGAGCCGGGCGATGGTGGCGAGCTCGGCCAGGCTCAGATCGCCATCCTCCAGCGCGTCCTCGACATGCTCCAGCACCCGGCGCAGCCGGTCTGGAGACAGCGCGTCGGGCCGCTCCGGCCGCAGCGCCGGGCGATGCGACAGCAGGCGCAGGGTGCAGAAAGCGAAGGACAGGCCCAGCTGCTCCGCCAGCAGCGGATCGGTCGCCTCCGGCTGCCGCGCCAGCTCGGCCAGCGCCAGGGCGACATGGATCGTCACCGGATCGGCGGCGACCAGCATCTCGCCATCCTCGAACTCGGCCGGGCCAATCTCGCGGCCGATCCGGCGATAGGCCTCGGGCGGCTGGAAGATCGAGATGTAGTCGGCGCCATCGCCGTCGACGAACAGCGGCAGCCCGGCCGGCTGCACCCCCAGCGTCCAGGGCGGCCGCGCCACCCGCCGCGTCGGCCCGTCGCCGATCCGGAAGGCATAGCGCCCATGGCCTGTGCGGTTCAGCGACAGGCGATGCAGGGCGCCGCGCGAATCCATCTGCCCGGCGTCGCTGCGGTAGCATTCGACCATGATGTCCGGCCGCGCCGCCGCCGCGTAGTCGTGCAGCGCCGGCCGGCTGATGGCGAAGACCGAAGGGTCGAGACCGTCCATCCCATGCTCTCCCTGACCTGCCTGTGCGGTCCGCGGCTCTTCCGGCCTCGGTTCCGACGCCGTTCCCGCTCCGGAACGACGCAAGCAGCATGCCAGACGGGGGCGGGCAGGGCCATCGGCTCGCCCTGATGTGCCGGGGGGAACAGGCGGGCGCCGCGGAGTGCCGTAGATGGAGGGACCGAGCCGGTTGAGCGAGGAGAACCATGGCCGTCACCGACAAGGACATCACGGATCTCGTAGCGCGGGCCGCGGAGGCCAATGCGGCGCTGATGCGCGGCGACATAGAGGGTTATCTCGCCCTGATCTCCCATGCCGACGACTTCACGCTGATGACCCCGTTCGGCGGGGCGCCGACCTGCGGCTTCGATGCGTCGAGCGACCAGCTGGCCGCGCTGGGGCGCTTCTTCCGGGCCGGCCGCACGGCGTTGGAGCTGGTGCAGGCCTATGCCTCGGGCGACCTGGTGGTGCTGGTGGTGATCGAACGGCAGACGGTCGAGGTCGGCGGCCTGCCGGACCAGGACTGGTCGCTGCGCGTCACCCTGGTGTTTCGCCGCGACGGGCCGGAATGGCGGCTGGTGCACCGCCATGCCGACCCGCTGGTCAAGGGCATCAGCCTGGAGCAGGCGGCCGCGATCGCCCGCGGCTGACCCCCTGGCGGCACCGTCGGCCGCATCCGGGTCCTATCCCGCCGCCTCGATCCGCACCTCGCGGCTCTTGGCGCCCTCGGCGACCAGCTCCAGCAGCCGCTCGCCTTCCTTGGTCACCGCCGCGGCCTCCCGCTTCGACAGCGGCTCGAAGGCCTCGATCCGCAGCACCGCGGCGTCGCGCGCCTGGGTCGCCTTCCAGCGGCCTTGGACACGGCCGTCCACCAGCAGCACCGGCGGCATGAAATTGCCGTAGACCAGCGGGCGGTACTGCTCGGCGATGACATGCTCGCGCTCGGCATGGGACAGCAGCAGGTTGTCGTATTCCGGCAGGAAGCGCGGCGGCGCCGGCACGTCCGGGCCCGGTCGCGGCGCGTCGGGCAGGTCGAACAGCTCGCGCCCGCCCTCGTCGTGCAGGGTCACCAGCTTCGGCCGCAGCGCGTCGACCACGCCCTGCAGCCGGGTCAGGCCCGACCAGGTCTGCATGTCCTGCACGCTGGCCGGGCCGAAGGCGGCCAGGTAGCGCAGCAGCATCTGCTCCGGCGCCGTGTCGGTGCCCAGCGGCTGGCGCAGCCAGGCTTCGGCCGTGGTGCACAGCGGCAGCCCGCCGATGCCCCACAGGCCGCGCGGCGGCACCTGCACCAGCGGCGCCAGGTTGCGCATGGCGTAGGACAGCGACTTGGCGTCCCGGTCCGGCCACTGCTTCTGCAGCAGCCGGCCCATCTCCTCGACCGTGCGCGGCTGGTCGACCAGCAGCCGGCGCCCGGCCGCCACCACCGCCTCCAGGTCCAGCCCGGCGAGCGTCTTGCCATAGGGCGTGCCGGTCATCAGCAGCCGTTCCTGCAGCGCCTGCAGCACCGGGCGCAGCGCCCGGCAGTCGCGGGCGGTGACGAGATGGATGGTCGACCGCATCAGGGCAATGCGCACCGCCTTGCGGTCGCGGATCAGTTCGGCCAGGTCCTCCAGCTCGAAGCGCTCCAGCCGGCTCCACAGCCCGACATAGGCGGCGGTGGGGGATTGCGACTGCATCCCGACCAGCCGCTCGATCGCCTCGGCCGCGGTCACCGGCCAGCGCTGCAGCAGCCCCTGCCGGGCCAGCAGCGCCCGGTTGCGGCTGCGCCGGTCCAGCACCGCCGCATCCCCCTTCGCCATGCATCCCCCGATCCCGCGAATTCGGCGCCAGCCTGTCCCGGATCGGCGCCAGGACACAAGCGCGGCGTCCGGCCCGATCCGTCTCGGGGCTTGCATCCGGCCCGGCAAGGCGTCGAGAATTGGGGGACTATCCCGCCCGACACCCATGGAGGCCGCGATGGCCCTCGGACCGGACGACTGGGAAGTGCCCGTCCGGGCGCAGCCCGACCCCGACGACTATGCCTTCGACCTCGACCGGGCGCTCGACGCCGTGGTCGGCCTGACCGCGCGCATCCCGCCCGACGCCTTCACCGCCGGCACGCTGGGCACAGAACGGGCCGGCAACGGTGTGGTGATCCGCGACGACGGCATCGTGCTGACCATCGGCTACCTGATCACCGAGGCCGAGGAGATCTGGCTCACCACCAATGGCGGCCGGGTGGTGCCGGGCCATGTGCTGGGCTACGACCAGTCGACCGGCTTCGGCCTGGTCCAGGCGCTGGGGCCGCTCGGCGTGCGGGCGCTCAAGCCCGGCTACGGCCGCGACGCCGAGCCCGGCACCGAGGTGGTGATCGCCGGCGCCGGCGGCCGGCGGCGGTCGCTGGCCGGGCGGATCGTCGCCCGCCAGGAGTTCGCGGGATACTGGGAATACGTGCTGGATGACGCCATCTTCACCGCGCCCGCCCATCCGCATTGGGGCGGCACTGCCGTGATCGGCCCGGCCGGCGACCTGCTCGGCATCGGCTCGCTGCAGATCCAGCACCAGGCGGAAGGCGGCCGGGTGCTGCCGCTGAACATGGTGGTGCCGATCGACCTGCTGCAGCCGATCTTCGACGACCTGGCGACGCTCGGCCGCGCCGACCAGCCGCCGCGCCCCTGGCTCGGCCTGTTCGCGACCGAGGATGAGGGCCGGGTGGTGGTGGTCGGCTTCGCCGGCAACGGGCCGGCCCGGCGGGCGGGGCTGCGCGAGGGCGACGCCGTGCTGGCGGTGGACGGCGAGGCGGTGACCGACCTGGCCGGCTTCTTCCGCGCCGTCTGGGCGCTGGGCGAGGCCGGGGTCGAGGTGCCGCTGACGCTCGACCGCGAGGGCGACGTGTTCGACGTCGGCATCCGTTCGGCCGACCGCGCCCGCGTGCTCAAATCGGCGAAGCTGCACTAGGGGATGCGGCCCGGCGACCCGGTCCTGGCCAAGCGCGCCGGCCTCTATCGCGAGGCCCGGCCGGCGCCGGCGCTGGCGCCGCATCTGCTGTGCCGCTGGGTCCATGCGATCCCGCAGGGCCCGGCGCTGCCGGTCGCGGTGGTGCCGGATGGCTGCGTCGACCTGCTGTGGGTGGGCGACCGGCTGATGGTGGCCGGGCCGGACCTGACCGCGGCGCATCCCCTGCTGCCGCCCGGCGATCCGGTGGTGGCCGTCCGCTTCCGGCCCGGCGCCGCGATGCGCTGGCTCGACCTGCCGATGTCGGAGATCACCGGCCGGCAGCTGGATCTGCAGGAGTTCGGCCGGCCCTGGGCGCGCGGCCTCAACGACCGCATCGGCGAGGCGCAGACGATGGCGGAGCGGATGGCGCGGCTCGAGGCCGGGCTGGCCGGCGCGGCGCCTGAGATCGGCCCGCCGGCGCCGGAGATGGCGCTGACCTTCCACTGGCTCGGCCGCGGCGCGGAAGAGGCCGGGCTGGCGGCGCTGCGCGACCGGCTCGGCATCAGCGAGCGCAGCCTGCGGCGGCGCTGCCACGAGGCCTTCGGCTACGGCCCCAAGTCGCTCGACCGGATCCTGCGCTTCCAGCGTTTCCTGCGGCTGGCTGCGGCGGGGGAGGAGCCGGGGCTGTCGGCCCTGGCCGCCGCCGCCGGCTATGCCGACCAGGCGCATCTGACGCGCGAGGCGCGGCGCCTGTCCGGCCTGACCCCGGCCGCCATCCTCGGCCAGCTCACCGCCGGCCAGGACCGCGCGGCCGCCTGACTGGCCGTTCCGTTCAAGACGCGGCGTCTGGGCAGTGGCAGGCTCACGGCCGAACAGTGAGAGGAGGAGGCCCATGGCCAGCCCCGGCAACGACCGCCGCATCGACTATATCGAGTTCGCCGTCGCCGACATTCCGCGGTCGCGCGACTTCTACGGCCGCGCCTTCGGCTGGAGCTTCACCGATTACGGCCCCGGCTATTGCGAGTTCGACGACGGCCGGCTGAAGGGCGGCTTCGCCCAGGGCAGTCCGGCCAAGGGCGGCGGCCCGCTGGTGATCCTCTACGCCGAGGACCTTGCCGCGACGCAGGAGCGGCTGGAGCAGTCGGGTGGCCGGGTCGTCAAGCCGATCTACAGCTTTCCCGGCGGCCGGCGCTTCCACTTCCAGGACCCTGACGGCTACGAGCTCGCCGTCTGGTCCGACCGGTAGCGCGGAAAGAGAGAAGGGGGCCGAGGCCCCCTTCCGATCTTAGTTCACGACGATCTCGACCCGCCGGTTCTGCGGCTCGCGCACGCCGTCGGCGGTCGGCACCAGCGGATCGGCCTCGCCGACGCCGCGGGTCACGATCTCGCTGTCGGCGACGCCGTCGGAGACCAGCTCGCGGCGGACCGCCTCGGCCCGGCGCACCGACAGGGCCTGGTTGTACTTGTCCGAGCCCGACCGGTCGGTGTGGCCGGTGACGTCGATCCGGGTGCTCTTGCCCTGCAGCGCGTCGCTGGCGGCCGAGCCGACGATCTGCCTGGCCTCCGGCGTCAGCTTCGAGCTGTCGAAGTCGAAGAACACCAGGTAGCTGCGGGCCTGGGTAACCTCCTGGACCTGCTCCGGCGGCGGCGCCTCTTCCGGGGCGCCGAAGGTGTAGCGCAGACCGACCAGGACGGTGTGGTTGTTGTTGTCGTCCGACTTGATCCGGACGCCGTTGTCCTTGAAGGTCGGCCCCTGGGTGCCGAGGTAGCGGTATTCGACGGTCGCGGCCATGTTCGGCGCGAAGTTGTAGGCCACGCCGGCGATGCCCTGATAGGCGAGGGCGGCCTCGGTCGAGCTGAAGTAGTTGCCCGGGCCGCTCGGGTTGAAGTCGGCATTGACCAGCGCCAGGCCGATGCCGGCGCCGATATAGGGCACGAAGGGCGACCCGAAGTCGAAGTCGTAGTAGCCGTTCGCCATCAGGCCATAGGTGGTCTGGTGGTTGTTGCCGTCATGGCTGTTCTCCCGGATGCTCGCCTCGAAGTCGGTGCGGAATCCGTTGCCGAAGCCATAGCCGACATAGAGGTTGCCGGCCGGCCCGACATCGTAGTCGTCCTTGTTCAGGCCGTTGCCCTGGAGGAAGTTGGCGCCCGCTCCGGCACCGACATAAAGGCCGCTCACCTGCTGTGCCATGGCCGGCGTCGCGGCGAGCACGGCGGCTGCCCCCGCGGCGAAGACGATGCGTCTGGTCATTCCTGACTCCACGAATTTCTCGGTAGGATTTCGGTCTTGATTCTCGTCCCGAGCCTGACGATACAGATGCATACGTTCTTGAATGTATGCCAAAATGGCGCGCAGCGGCATTGTCGCACCTTGAACTGTCATCGGTCCGTCACACGAGGCGGACAGGACGGAGGGTGAAAGCCAGGCGGAAGGCCGCGATCGCGAGAGCGTTGCAGTGCAGCAACACCGTTTTTGGATCGCTCGCTGGGGCGCCTCGAGGCGTGGCTTCAGCGCCGCGGCGGGGCGGTGCTGGCGCGGACGATCAGGCGGTAGGGCACCTCGACGCCGCGCTTCGGCCCGGCGACTCCGGCCAGCCGGTCGGCCAGCAGGCGCATCGCCTCGAAGCCCAGCCGCCGGGCCGGCTGGTCGATGGTGGTCAGCGGCGGGTCGGTGACGGCGGCGAAATAGATGTTGTCGAAGCCGACGATCGAGATGTCCTCCGGCACCCGCAGCCGCGCCTGCTTGATGGTGCGGATCGCGCCCATGGCGATCTCGTCGCTGCCGCAGAACACGGCGGTCAGCGGCTCGGGCAGCGCCAGCAGCTCCGCCATCTCCTCGGCCCCGGTGGCGATCGAGAAGGGGCCGTAGCGCACCAGTTCGGGCCGCAGCTCGAGGCCGGCCTCGGCCAGCGCCTCGGCATAGCCGGCGAAGCGCTTCGGCGTCGCCGTGGTCGCGGGACTGCCGCCGATATGGCCGATCCGGCGATGGCCCAGCCCGATCAGGTGCCGCGTCGCCTCCCGCCCGCCGGCCCGGTTGTCGATCTCGACCACCGGCACACCGGGCGCGGCGATCGGCTCGATCACCGCCACCAGGCGCTGCTGCAGCGCCGGGGCCTTCAGCGGCTCCGGCATCCGGCCGCCCAGCAGCAGCATGCCGTCGACCGCGCCGGTCAGCAGCTGGCGGGCATGCTCCTCCGCCCGCGCCGGGTCGCCGGCGGTGTTGCCGATCAGCACGTGGAAGCCGGCCGCCACCGCCGCCTCCTCGGCGCCCAGCAGCACCGAGGCGTGGAACGGGTTGGCGATGTTCGGCACCATCACGAACACCTGCCGCGCCTGCTGCAGGCGCAGGCTGCGGGCCATGCGGTTGACGACATAGCCGGTGTCGCGCACCGCCGCCTCGATCCGCTCCCGCGTCTCGCCGGTCACCCGCGGCGATCCCGCCAGGGCCCGGCTGACCGTCGCCACCGACACGCCGGCGATGCGGGCGATGTCGGCCATGCGCGGCCGCCCGTCCTCGGGCGCCGGCGGCAGGCTGCGGCTGCGGCTCACGGCCGGATCTCGGAATCCTGGATCATGTCCCGACGATGCCCCGGAACGGCGGTACGGGCCAAGGGGTGCGATCGGCCGCTCCGACCAAGGGTGGATTGCGAATTGACAGCGGGCGCATTCCCCGGTTCACTTGTAACCAACTGGTTACTTCGCTGGGCGGAAGCAACCGCCCGGATCATCGGCAAGCGAGCAGGGGAGGGTGCGATGTCGGCTGCGATCGGGCGCAGATCCGTCTTGGCCGGGGCAATGGGGCTGGCGGGCGCGGCGGCGCTGCCGGCCGCCCTGCGGGCCGACTCGGCCCGGCTGCGCGTCGTCTGGTGGGGCAGCGACGACCGCACCCGCCGCACGCTCGAGGTGCTGAAGCTGTACCAGGCCAAGGCGCAGGGCGCCGAGCTGGTGGGCGAGGTCAGCAACGCCGAATACTTCCCGAAGCTGGCCACCCAACTGGTCGGGCGCAGCGCCCCGGACGTCTTCCAGCTCGAGCCCAACAGCTTCGCCGATTTCGTCCAGCGCGGCGCCACGCTGCCGCTCGACGGGCTGATGCCGCAGCCGATCGACACCGCCGGAATCGGCCGCGATTTGCTGGATCTCTGCGCCCTCGACGGCAAGGTCTGGGGCATCCCGCACGGCCTGAACTCCTTCGCCCTGATGTACGACACCGCCGTGTTCAAGGCGGCCGGCATCGCCCCGCCGGACGACAAGACGAGCTGGGACGACTATGCCGACCGCATGGCCGAGCTGACCAAGGCGGCCGGCCGCGACCAGTATTGGGGCTCCTGCGACGCCAGCGGCTACAGCTTCGCCTTCCAGGTCTGGCTGCGGCAGCGCGACGCCGACCTGTTCACCACCGACCGGGCGCTCGGCTTCACCCAGGACCATGCCGCGGCGTGGTTCAGCTACTGGGACAAGATGCGCCGGAGCGGCGGCTGCGTGCCGGCCGACATCGCCGCGCTCAGCCCGGATTCGACCATCACCCAGATGCCGCTGATCCAGGGCAAGGCGGCGACCAGCCTGGCCTTCTCGAACCAGATCGTCGGCATGCAGGCCGCCACCCAGGTGCCGCTGGCCCTGACCATGTATCCGAACGGCGGGCCCGGGGCGAAGCCGGGGCAATTCTACCGGCCGGCCTCGTGCTGGTCGATCTACGCCCGGTCGAAGGCGCCGGAGGCGGCGGCCGGCTTCATCGCCTTCTTCCTCAGCGACCCCGAGGCCGCCAAGGTGCTGGGGGTGGAGCGCGGCGTGCCGATGGCCCCGGCGATGCGTGAGCTGATCCTGCCGACGCTCAAGCCGGTGGAGCGCGCCACGGTCGACTACGTCAACGTCATCGCCGACAAGCTCGGCCCCTATCCGCCGCCGCCGCCCAAGGGGTCGCAGCAATTCGGCCGGGTGCTGAAGCGGGTGGCGGACACGGTCGCCTTCGGCAACGCCTCGGTCACCGACGGCGCCGCCCAGCTGATCGCCGACGCCGGCGCCATTCTCTGAGGAGATCCGATGTCGGTCCCAGACGTCCGCCCGGTCGACGAGTTCGACTCCCATCCCTGGCGCTTCGAGAGCCAGGCCACGGAGGCGCAGCGCCGCGCCCAGGCGGCCTTCGTCGCCGAGCTGGCGCGGCGCCTGCGGCTGCAGCTCGGCGAGGCCTGTTACCTGTCGCCCCAGGCCTATATCTTCCCCGACAGCTTGACGCTGGGCGACGGCTGCGTCGTCGCCGCCGGCGTGCGCCTGCACGGCACCCTGACCGCCGGCGACCACTGCTCCGTCAACCTTCACGCCTCGGTGATCGGCCAGGTCCGCATGGGCTCCTGGGTCCGCATCGCCGCCGGCGCCATGATCGCCGGCTTCGACCATGTCTCGGACGATCCGGAAACGCCGATCGCGCAGCAGGGGGTGTCGACCAAGGGCATCGAGATCGGCGACGACGTCTGGATCGGCGCCAATGCCGTGGTCACCGACGGGGTGCGGATCGGCAGCCATTGCATCGTCGCCGCCGGCGCGGTGGTCACCCGCGACGTGCCGGACTACGCGCTGGTCGGCGGCAACCCCGCCCGGGTGATCCGCGACCGGCGCCTCCCGCGAGGGGCGCCCCCGGCCGATGCGCTGCTGGCGGAGGTGAAGGCGTTCGACGCCCGGATCGGGGAGGAGTGGCCGGCGATCCTGGCCGCCCAGGCGGCGCCGCCCGGCCAGCCCTCCTGGTACCAGGATCCGCGCAACGCCGGGAACGCACCGTTCCGCGCCGATTGCGACGCGATCCAGATCGCGGCGATGTTCGGCGCCGTGCCGCCGCCCTTCGGCCGCGAGGACTGGATCGCCCGCCTGCAGGCGCTGCAAGATCCGGCAACCGGCCTGTGCTTCAACCCGGACACGCCGGATGCGGTGCGACGCGACCCGCCGGCCGATCCCGGCGGCGACAACCTCTACAACATCCTCTGCGTCGGCTACGCGCTGGAGTGCCTGGGTGCCGCCTTCCGCCATCCCGTCGCCTGGGCCTCGCGGCTCGACCCCGCGGCGCTGCAGCGGGCGCTCGACGGCCTGCCCTGGGCCGAGCGCGGCTGGTCGTCCGGCGCCTGGGTCGACGCGCTGGGCACGGCGTACTATCTCAACGCCCGCGATTTCGGCGATCCGGGCGGGCTCACGACGCTGATCGGCTGGCTAACCACCCGAGCCAGCGCTGCCACCGGCCTGTGGAGCGGCCCGGTCGGCGACGACTGGCTGCAGCCGGTGAACGGCTTCTACCGGCTGACGCGCGGCACCTATGCCCAGTTCGGCCTGCCGCTGCCCTGGCCGGAGCGGACGATCGATTCCGTCCTGGCCCATCTCTGCCGCAACGGCGGGTTCGAGCATACCGGCTTCAACGCCTGCAACGTGCTCGACGTGGTGCACCCTCTGATGCTCTGCGCCCGCCAGACCAACCATCGAGCGGCGGAGATCACGGAACCCCTGCGCCTGCTCCTCGCCGCCGCGCTCCGGCATTACCAGCCCGGCCGCGGCTTCGCCTTCAGCCGCGGCGAGGCGCCGGGGCTGCAGGGGACGGAGATGTGGCTGTCGATCGTCGCCCTGATCCTGACCCATCTCGGCCTGGCCGATGCCGCGCGCTTCCGGCTGGTCGGCGTGCATCGCTGGGGCCCGGCCCTGCCGGTCGATCGAATCCGCTGGCCGGGGCGCTGAGGCTCAGCTCCACACGCCAGACACCGGGCGCGCCCGCTTGGAGGTCAGCTCCGCGTCCAGCCAGGCGCGGAACAGCTGCACCTTGCGCTGCCGCGACCGGGATTCGGTGGTGACGAACCAATAGGCGATCTCGGTCGGCGCGGCGATCGGGAAGGGGCGGACCAGCCGCCCGTCGGCCAGCGCGTCGGCGGCGATCAGCTGCCAGGCCATGAACACGCCCTGGCCGGCCACCGCCGCCTCGATCGCCGGGATCGGGTCGGTGTAGGACGGGCCGGACAGGCGCGGCGGCGACGCCACCCCGGCGGCGGCGAACCATTCGGCCCAGGAGATCAGCGAGCCCTCGTCGCGGATCACCGGCACCGTCGCCAGGTCGGCCGGTCGCTTCAGCCGCGAGGCCAGCGCCGGGGCGCAGACCGGGAACACGGTCTGCGGGATCAGCTTCTCGGCCAGCGCCCCGGTCCAGCCGCCGCGGCCCATGCGGATGGCGCAGTCGATGTCGCCGAGCGCGAGGTCCAGCACGTCGGCGGTGGCGACGAAGCGCAGCTCGATCTCCGGATGGGCGCCGGTGAAGCGCGACAGCCGCGGCACCAGCCAGCGCGCAGCGAAGGCGCTGCCGGTGGTGACGGTCAGGATGCCGGCGCGCTCGACCGCCAGCGCCGCCATCGCGTCGGCCAGCATGCGGAAGCCGGCGTCCAGCATCGGCCGGATCCGCCACAGCTCCGCGGTCGGCACCAGCCCGGTCGGGGTGCGCTCGAACAGCATCACGCCCAGCCGCGCCTCGGCCCGGCGGATGTGCTGGCTGACCGCGCCCGGCGTCACCCCCAGCTCCTTCGCCGCGGTCGACAGCGAGCCGCCGCGCGCCACCACCGCGATGGCGCGCAGCGCATTCAGCGGAATCGGGAAGGGCGAGGCCATGACTCAGGCTCAAGGCTCACAAGCAACTGCCGATCCTGCGCGCCGCACTGCGAGCCCATCAGACGTGCACCGCCACAAAACCCGTTGCCAAGGTACATCAAGGACTGCCTAACATGAAATCGAGCAACGCCGATCAACCGAAGTTCAACAAACTTCGGGACATCACCACAACCACTCCAGAGAGGGAACGCACATGAGCAGCGGGAAGGACCGCGACGAAGGCTTTGAACGCAAATTCGCTTTCGACGAGGAGGCGAAGTTCAAGGCCAACGCCCGGCGCAACAAGGCGCTCGGATACTGGGCGGCCGAAAAACTGGGCAAATCGGGCGCTGACGCCGACGCCTACGCCAAGGAGGTTGTCGCGTCGGATTTCGCCGAAGCCGGCGATGATGACGTGCTGCGCAAGGTAAAGGCGGATTTCGAAGCGGCCGGCATCGATCAATCTGAGCATCAGATTCGCCGCACTATGGACGAGTTGTTGGCGAAGGAAATTGAGAACATCCGCAATAACTGAGCTCACATTTTCAGGCATCAACCAATGGACCGCCCGACTGTCCGGGCGGTTTTTCTTTGATTTTTATGGAATTACAAACCAAGAATTGGAAATACGGCCCGAGGAAGTGATCGATATTTTTTATCGCCCGCCTTGCCGTCAATGAAACGCTGCTCACCTGCTGGTCGGGCGTTCCGGACGCGCTGACGGTCGAGATCATGGCGCGTTCTTTGAGCGGCCGGGACCGGGCTGTCCAGTACCGCCGCATCCGGCCGTCGGAGAGGGTTGACTCGTCAATATCCAATTGGTTATATAACCAAATGGTTTTGGAAGACTCGCTCACCCTCAAATTCGCCGCGCTGGCCGATCCCACAAGGCGCGCCATCCTGCTGCGGCTCGCCCGCGGCGAGGCCACGGTGTCGCAGTTGCAGGCCCCGTTCCGGATCAGCCAGCCCGCCATCTCCAAGCATCTGAAGGTGCTGGAGGGCGCCGGGCTGATCGAGCGCGGCCAGGCCGCCCAGTCGCGGCCGCGGCGCCTCAACCTCGCGGCGCTGAAGGAGACGGTCGACTGGTTCGATCAGGTCCGCAGCCTGTGGAACGACAGCTTCGACCGCCTCGAGGAGATCCTCGAAGCCACCTCTGAACCAAGCAAGGATGCGTAGGCCATGGCCGCCACCGAATTCGT
Organism: Inquilinus sp. CA228; assembly: GCF_052078665.1. Taxonomy (NCBI): domain Bacteria; kingdom Pseudomonadati; phylum Pseudomonadota; class Alphaproteobacteria; order Rhodospirillales; family Rhodospirillaceae; genus Inquilinus; species Inquilinus sp. CA228. Next base: position 17,587 of record NZ_JBQJIK010000018.1, read on the forward strand.
CATCACCCGCCTGTTCAAGGCGCCGCTCAGCCGGGTCTGGCAGCACTGGACGACCGCCGAGCGGATGTCGCAATGGTTCGGCCCGAAGGGCGTCACCACCACCGTGAAGTCCCTCGATCTGCGGCCGGGCGGGATCATGCACGCCCGCATGGACCAGCCCGGCGGCGGCCGGATGTGGGTGAAGTTCGCCTATCGCGAGGTGGTCGAGCCGTCGCGCCTGGTCTGGGAGCACTCCTTCGCGGACGAGCACGCCAACATCGTCCAATCGCCCTTCGGCGGGCCCTGGCCGCTCAGGATTCTGTCGACCGCGACTTTCACGGAGGAGGGGGCGGGCACCCGGCTCCGGCTGGTGTGGACGCCGCTCGATGCCGGCGACGAGGAGCGGCAGGCCTTTGCCGAGATGCTCGAATCGATGACCGAGGGCTGGGGCGGCACCTTCGACAAGCTGGACGAGGCGCTGGCGGCTTAGTCGCCGGAAGGCAGGGGCCGGCGCCGCCGGCCCCTATTTCGGATGCATCGGCACGCCGCTGTTCTCCTCCAGGGCGAGGAGCTGCTGCTTCGGGATGTCCTGCTCCGGCGCGTTGATCGAGGTCTGGTCGAGCAGGGTGGCGACCCGGTTCGCCTGGGCCGGGGTCCAGCCGTTCATCACCGCGATCGCGTGCTCCCGGCTGTTGCCGAGCGATTGCAGCGCCTTGAGGATCGCCGGCTCCGACCCCGCCGGCTGCTTCGGCGTGTTGGCCGGGTCCCTGGCCACCAGCAGCGCCACCTCCCGCTTCACCCCGGCGCCGGTGAGATAGTTCACATTGGCCTCGTCATAGGGCCGCAGGGTGACGCTGCGCGACTGCAGCCACTGCACCAGCTCGCCCGGGATGTCTTTCGGCGTCTGGCCGGCTTTGGCCTCGGCGGCGATCTCCAGCAGGCCGTCGGCGGCCGCCCCGGCGTCCTCATGCGACCAGGAGTTGATCACCGAGACCATGTCCTGCTGCGAATAGCCCAGCTTGGCGAAGGTCGCGGTCAGCGCCGTCACCGGGTTGGCGTCGCCGTCCGCCATCGGGTTGGTGACGCTGGTGGCGATCAGCCCGGCGAGGTCCGGGCGCACTCCCAGATCGGCCAGGCGCTTGGCGTCCGGGCTGCTGTATTGCGGCAGCGCCAGCCCGTGGCTCTTGGCGAAGTCGAGGAACAGCGCGTCGGGCTTGGTCGCGGCATCGGTGCGGTACGACTTGGCCAGGTCGGCGACCTGCCGCGCCTCCTCCCCCGACCAGGAGTTCATCACCTGCACCCGCTGCTCCTGGGTGTAGCCGAGATAGGTGAAGGCCTGGTCCAGCATCTGCCCGGCGGTGATGCGCTTCGGGTCGGGCGTCGCCCAGGTGGTGGCGCCGAGTTGGTTCGCCACCTCCTCCTTGACCCCCAGGCTGCTCAGCCGGCCGACATCCTCGGTGCGGTAGCGCGGCAGCGGGATGCCGTTCTTCGGCGCCCAGTCCAGCACCGCCTGGGTCACGCTCTCGGCCGGGTGGCGGTCATAGTACTTGATGTAGGTGGCGACCTCGTCCGCCTGCTCCGGCGTCCAGGAGTTCATCACCTCGACCATGTCCTTGGATGTGTAGCCGAGGTTCCAGAAGGCGGCCATCAGGGTCGGCCCGGCGCTGCCCTGGTCCGAGCTCTGGGCCATGGTGTGCAGGCCCAGCTTGTCGGCGACCGGGCCGTTGACGCCCATCGCCTTCAGGAAGTCCGCATCGGCGCCGTCGAACTCGTGCGCCTTGTCGGCCATGCTGGCGAAGTAGTTTATGCCGGAGGCGATCACCATCAGCGCCGCGCCGACTCCGGTCCAGAAGGCGACGCCGCGGCTGGCCAGGTAGCCCAGCAGCCCGCCGGACCCGCCGCCGGCCGCGGCCGCCGTGGCGGTCTCGGCGCCGATGATCTGGAAGCCCGGCGCCGACAGGAAGGCGAGGTCGCCGGCGACGCTGAAGGCGTAGCCGACGCTGTGCACCCAGCCGGTGTTCGGCTTGCCCATGTAGCCGAACACGTTGACCGTGTCGGCGAACACGTAATAGGCGTCGCCGAGATCGCGCAACACGGCGCCGGCGATGCCCTTCAATATGGTCTTGGCGGTGGCGCCGGCGGCCATATTGTCGATCCGCCCGACCGCGTTGTTGTACGCCTTGTTGAACGGCGTGTTCGGCCGGCCGCTGGTCGGGTCGGTGCCGAAGATCTTCTCCCGCATGCCCGGCGATATCGTCGCATTGGCCGCCGCCGACATCGCCATGGCGCCATGCACCGGGACGTAGACGGCGTCGACCAGCTTGTCGACGACGGCGGTGCTGCCGAGGGCGCCGGACAGGCATTCCGCCGCGTTCCGGGCGAACAGGTACGAGCTGAGGCCGGCGGAGGTCCGGCCGATCGCGTTCGAGGCCTTGAGCAGGCGCTGACCCGACGGCGACAGCTGGTCGGCCTGGCCGCCGATCAGCTTCTTGTAGTCGTCCGGGCTCATCGACCGCTTGACCTGCTCCTGCAGGCCGAAGGTCAGCAGCAGCCGGTTCGAGCGCTCGAACCAGGTGGCGTTGGTGTGCTTGGGCTCGCGCGGCGCCGCGGCCAGCAGCGTCTCGGCGTCGGTCGGCGGCAGCATCGGCCCGGGCACGGTGTAGTTCTTGACTTGGCCGCTCTCGTAGCCGTCGATGCCCTTCAGCTCGCGGCCATACAGCCCGAGCGCCCTGGTGATGCTGTCCGAACGCTCGTTCAGCCAATTGGTGCGCTGCCCGTCCTGCTCCAGCGTCTCCGCCAGGTCCGGGTTGTCCTGCAGCAGCTTCTGGATCGTCGCCGCCTGCTCCTCGGGCGACAGGGTGGTGCCCCAGGTCTGCAGCGGCACACCGATGGACTCGCCGTCCTTCAGCGTCTTGTCCTGATGCGCCCTGACCGTGCCCTGGAAGTTCTCCAGCCCCTTGGTCGCGGCCCACAGCAGGGCGTCGCGCATCGGCCCCGGGTCGGTGTCGTCAAACTTCGGCTCCTTCTGCTGGCCGGCCAGTTCGTCCAGCCGCACGGTCATCGCCAGGGTCAGGGTGACATTGCCCTCCGCCCCGGCATCGGCCAGCACCTCCGGCAGGTTCATCATGTGCAGCGGGCTGAGATGCTCGGCCGCGAGGTCGCCGCGCATGGTCTCGACCATGTAGTCGCCCAGGGCGTCGACCGCCTGCTTGCCCTGGCCGGGCGTGTCGCCGTCGGCATAGACGGCGTTCTGGCTGGCCTGGGCCAGGTCGGTCACCACCTTCTTCGCGTCCTGGAGGTCCGACCCGACATCCCACCGGGCGACCTGGTCGACGCAGCCGCGCAGGATGGCGGCGACCCGCGGGTCGTTCATCACCTGACCGCCGAGGATCGGCATGGTCCGGGTCGGGTCGGTCAGCTCGGCGATCTTCGCCGCCGCGGCCTTGGCCCCCTCCTGGCCGCCCTTGCCCCAGGCCGCCTCGATCTCGCGGATCGGCCGGTCGAGGAACACCTCCTTGTGGGCCTCGCTGAAGCCGCGCTGCACCGCGGCCAGATACTGCGCGGTGTCGCCGCCGCCATAGGTCTTGTAGACGCCGGCGAGATGGGTCATCGACGCGACCAGCGCCTGCGGCGTCGGGTTGTCCTTGCCGGTGGCGTCGGCCTGGGCGATCAGCCGCTGCTTCACCAGGGCGGTGACCTCGTCGTATTTGCCGTCGGCGCCCAGCTGCTGCACCGCGGCGGCGCCCTCGGCGGTGCGGTCGTCGACGGTCCACTCATTCTGCTTCTGCGTCTTGGCGGCCTGGATCGCCTCCCGGAACACCGGGTCGTCGGGCGCCCGGATCGCGATCGGCTGCACCAGCGCGTCGAAATCCGGCGCGCTCTGCTCGGTCGCGGCGTAGTCGATCTCCTGGCCGATCACCGCCGCCAGGTCGTCCTTGGCCTGCTGCCGCTCATAGGGCGACAGCTTGGCGTCCGACGCCTTGGCCAGCAGTTGCCGCTGCTGGCTCAGATAATCGAGCCGGGTCTCGTCGAGCACGGTGACGATGTCGTCCGCCTGCAGCTTGCGGTCGGCGTCGGGCGCCGCGGCCGGGCGGTTGCCGAAGGGCAGGGGGTCGAGCTTCGGCGTCGCCGGCAGCTGGGCGTGCAGCGCGTCGTTGTCGCAGGGCGGGAGGCCGGCCTTCTGGATGTAGATCCGGAACGGCCAGCCCTGCTCGACCGGGAACTCGGCGACGCCGAGCGGCTTGGCGCCGGGCTGGAACGGGGCGGGCAGCGCGCCGGCGGCCGGATCGGCCTGCGTCGGCGCCTCGACCGGCAGCACCGGCGGCTGCTGCCGGGCGCGGTCGACGGCGAGGCCGAAATTGAGGCCGTTCGGGTTGTTCGTCCGCCACTGCGTGGACGGCGTGCGCGTCACCGGACCGAGCATCGCATTCCCCCTCTGCAAAATGCGGCCTGGATATGACTGTTCTTCTTGCGCGCCCGGATCTCGCCTCCGGGATGACGGTGATGTGACAACCCCTGTCACGCCGGAAGGTTTCCAGTCCTTTCCAATTCCGTTCGGGCGAAGCCCGGCGGCTGGAGAATGCGACCGCCGGCCTATGGAGATTTTCTCCATCTCCGAGGAGACACTGTCCATCCCACCGGCCGTTCGGCGGACCTATCTCTTGGAGAAGATCTGGAGGCTGCGATGATGCTCTTCTTCCGGCGCCGAGACCGCCGGCGCCAGACCGACGGCGCCGAGGCGCTGCTGCGCATGACCCCGCGCGAGTTGGCCGACCTGCCCTTCTGGGTCGAGCCGCCGCAGCCGGACTGCGCCGATCCGGCGGGCCGGTCGGTCACAGCCCGAACCGCGCCTCGGCGTCTGCCAGCGTGAGGGCGAGGAACGGCCGCCGTCCGGCCAGCAGCGCCAGCGGCCCGTCCGGCGGAAACTCCCAGTCGAGGCCGCCGAGGCGCGGCCGGCCGCGGCCGGTGGCGGCGGCCCGCGTGATCCGGACACCGGCCCCGTCCGGCTGCAGCACCCGCAGCGGGATCGGCAGGCGCAGCGGCAGGGCGCGTCCCGGCCGGTCGGTGAAGGTTGCCACCAGCCCCTGCGCGTCGGTCAGCTCGGTCCGCCCCACTGCGGCCTCGAACCGGCCCAGCCGTTTCGGGATCGCCCACAGCGCCCGGCCGCCGGCCAGCGCGGCGGGGCTGTCGACCCAGGCGGCGGTGATGGTGACGCCGATCCGGCGCCCCAGCCGCACCGGCACGGCGACCACCAGCTCGGCATAAGCCAGGTCGCCGCCCGGCTGCCACTCCGCCCGCACGGTCGCCAGCAGCGCGCTCCGGCCCCAGCCCAGCGGCCCGGCGCCGGCCGGCAGCGGCCCCGGCAGCGCCGCCCGCGGTACCCGCCACAGCGCCGCCTGCACCGTGCCGCGCAGCCGCCAGGGCGGGGGAGGGTAGAGGGCGTCGGTCATGACCTTTGCAGCATAACCCGGCGCGTGGTGCGCAGGGTGGGAAGCGGCGATTCCGGGATTGCATCCGGGGAGCCGAAAACGAACTTGGATTGCGAAGTTTGCGACGGCACCAACTAGGTATTGACGTCGACCGTCACAAAGACGTCAATATCTAGACATCACGGGCGCTACAGGGAATCCGGTGCGCCGCTTGACGGCAAAGCCGGGGCTGCCCCCGCAACTGTAAGCGGAAGGACCTTCCGTCGTCTTGAGTCACTGGCGGAGAGACCCGCCGGGAAGGCGAGACGGAGGGGCCGCCGACCGCGAGCCAGGAGACCGGTCCGTGATTGCGTAGTGCGTCCTCGGGCGGGGTGTCCCGGCGGTGCGATGAGCGAGACGCGCCGGCTTGCCGGTGCGTTGCCGACTCCGCATCTTCGGCCCAAGCCCCAATACGATCATGGGGTTTGCCGATGTCAGCCATCCAGGAATCCGACCGCGCGCTCGCCGGCGCACCCGCCATCCCGGCGGCGCCCCGCGCGTCTGCCGAGCCGGCCTACCAGGTGATCCGCCGCAACGGCGCCGTCACCGCCTTCGACGAATCCAAGATCTCGGTGGCGCTGACCAAGGCCTTCCTGGCGGTCGAGGGCGCCGGGGCCGCCGCCTCGCGCCGGGTGCACGACATCGTCGAGGGGCTGACCGGCCAGATCGTCGGCGCCCTGGCCCGCCGCGCCGACCACGGCCGCACCTTCCACATCGAGGAGGTCCAGGACCAGGTCGAGCTGGCCCTGATGCGCGGCGAGCACCACAAGGTCGCCCGCGCCTATGTGCTGTATCGCGACGAGCGGTCGCGCGAGCGCGCCGCCGCCGCGGCCAAGACCGAATCCTCGCCGGTGGCGCCGGCGCTCCATGTCACCGCGGCCGACGGCAGCCGCGCGCCGCTCGACCAGGCGCGGCTGGTCCGGCTGGTCGAGGAGGCCTGCGCCGGCCTGGACGATGTCGCCGCCGGGCCAGTCCTGGCCGAGACCCGGCGCAACCTCTATGACGGCATCAGCGAGGCCGAGCTGGCGCTGGCACCGATCATGGCGGCCCGCACCCTGATCGAGACCGAGCCGAACTACAGCCAGGTCAGCGCCCGGCTGCTGCTGGACCTGCTGCGGCATGAGGCGCTGAGCTTCGTCCATGGCCGGCCGACCCGCGCCACCCATGCCGAGATGGTGCAGGGCTACGCCGAGTACTTCCCGGCCTATGTGAAGAAGGGCATCGCGGTCGACCTGCTGGATCCGGAGCTGGCGCGCTACGACCTGGCGAGGCTGTCCGCCGCGCTGAAGCCGGAGCGCGACCTGCAGTTCCAATTCCTCGGGCTGCAGACGCTGTATGACCGCTACTTCCTGCAGACCGGGGGCATCCGCTTCGAGCTGCCGCAGGCCTTCTTCATGCGCGTCGCCATGGGGCTGGCCGCGCGCGAGATCGACCGCGAGGCGCGGGCGATCGAGTTCTACGACCTGATCTCCTCCTTCGACTTCATGTGCTCGACGCCGACGCTGTTCAACGCCGGCACGCCGCGGCCGCAGCTGTCCTCCTGCTTCCTGACCTCGGTGGCGGACGACCTGGACGGCATCTTCAAGGCGGTCAAGGACAACGCGCTGCTGTCGAAATACGCCGGCGGCCTCGGCAATTCCTGGACCCGCGTGCGTGGCCTGGGCGCCCATATCCGCGGCACCAACGGCCAGTCGCAGGGCGTCGTGCCGTTCCTGAAGGTCGCCAACGACACCGCCATCGCGGTGAACCAGGGCGGCAAGCGCAAGGGCGCGGTCTGCGCCTATCTCGAGACCTGGCACGTCGACATCGAGGAATTCCTCGACCTGCGCAAGAACACCGGCGACGACCGCCGCCGCACCCATGACATGAACACCGCCAACTGGGTGCCGGACCTGTTCCTGCAGCGGGTCGAGGCCGACGGTCCCTGGACCCTGTTCTCGCCGGACGAGGTGCCCGACCTGCACGATTTGTACGGCCCGGCGTTCAAGACCGCCTACGAGGCCTATGAGGCGAAGGCCGTGTGCGGCGAGATCCGCGTGCACAGGCAGGTCCGCGCCCTCGACCTGTGGCGGCGCATGCTGACCATGCTGTTCGAGACCGGCCACCCCTGGGTGACCTTCAAGGACCCCTGCAACATCCGCTCGCCGCAGGGCCATGTCGGCGTCGTGCACTCCTCGAACCTGTGCACCGAGATCACGCTGAACACCTCGGATGACGAGGTCGCGGTCTGCAACCTCGGCTCGATCAACCTCGCCAACCACATCGGCGCCAATTCTAACGGAAGCCCTGGCCTCGACCGGGCGCGGCTGGAGCGGACCATCCGCACCGCGATGCGGATGCTCGACAACGTCATCGACATCAACTTCTACACCATCCCCGAGGCGCGCCGGTCCAACCTGCGGCACCGTCCGGTCGGGCTCGGCATTATGGGCTTCCAGGACGCGCTGCAGGCGCTGCGCCTGCCGGTCGCATCCGACGCCGCGGTGCGCTTCGCCGATGAGAGCATGGAGGTGATCAGCTTCCACGCCATCTCCGCCTCGGTCGACCTGGCGGCGGAGCGCGGGCGCTACCCGTCCTTCGACGGCTCGCTGTGGAGCCGGGGCATCCTGCCGATCGACTCTATCGAGCTGCTGGCCGAGGCGCGCGACGGCGTGCTCGACCTCGACCGCTCCGCGGCTCTCGACTGGAGCGAGCTGCGCGAGCAGGTGCGCACCATCGGCATGCGCAACTCCAACACCATGGCGATCGCGCCGACGGCGACCATCTCCAACATCTGCGGCGTCGCCCAGTCGATCGAGCCGGCGTTCCGCAACCTCTACGTCAAGGCCAACATGTCGGGCGACTTCACGGTGGTGAATCCCGGCCTGGTCCGCGACCTCAAGGCGCTCGGCCTGTGGGACGAGGTGATGATCTCGGACCTGAAGTATTTCGACGGCAGCCTCGGCGCCATCGACCGGGTGCCGGACGACCTGAAGGCGCTCTACGCCACCGCCTTCGAGATCGACGCCTCCTGGCTGGTCGAGGCGGCGGCGCGGCGCCAGAAATGGATCGACCAGGCCCAGTCGCTGAACCTCTACATCGCCAACCCGAACGGCCGGAAGCTGGACACGCTGTACCGCCTGGCCTGGAAGCGCGGGCTGAAGACCACCTACTATCTGCGGGCGATGAGCGCGACCCATGTCGAGAAGTCGACGCTGAAGGGCACCGACGGCAAGCTCACCGCCGTCTCCGCCCCGGCGCCGGTTGCGGCCCCTGCGCCGGCCCCAGCCGCGGAGGAACTGACGCTGACCGACGGGGCGCCGATGGTCTGCCCGATCGACGACCCGACCTGCGAGGCCTGCCAGTAGCGGTTCCGGCAGATCCTCGGCCGGGCCGGCGTCTCAGCGCGCCGCGTCGAGGATCATCGCCGCGCCCTTGTCCGCGATCATGATGGTGGGGGAGTTGGTGTTGCCCGAGGTGATCGTCGGCATGACCGACGCATCGACCACCCGCAGACCGGCGACGCCCCGGACCCGCAGGCAGCCGTCGACGACGGCCATCGGATCGCCGTCGACGCCCATCCTGGTGGTCCCGACCGGGTGGAAGATGGTGGTGCCGACATCCCCCGCCGCCGCGGTCAGCTGCGCGTCCGACGTCAGTTCCGGGCCGGGCCGCAGCTCCTCCGGCGAATACCGGGCCATGGCCGGCTGCTGCATGATGCGCCGGACGATTCGGATCGAATCGGCCGCGACCTGGCGGTCCTCCGCCGTTGCCAGATAATTGGGTGCGATGACGGGCGGGGCCGCGGGGTCGCTCGACCGCGCATGGATCGAGCCGCGGCTGCCGGGGCGGAGATTGCACACGCTGGTGGTGATCGCCGGGAACGGATGCATGCTGTCGCCGAACTTGTCGAGCGACAGCGGCTGGATGTGCATCTGCAGATTGGGTGTCTCGTACTGCGCCGCCGAGCGGGTGAAGGCGCCGAGCTGCGACGGCGCCATGGTCATCGCCCCGCGCCGCAGCAGGGCGTATTCGGCCCCCATCAGGCCGCGGCGCAGCAGCGACCGGTATTGCATGTTCAGCGTCGGGACATTGGCGACCTTGAAGATCGGCCGAAGCTGCAGGTGGTCCTGCAGGTTCTCGCCGATTCCGGGCAGGTGGCGCACGACCTCGATCCCGAGCTGCCGCAGCCGCTCCCCGTCGCCGATGCCCGATCGCTCCAGCAGGGCGGGCGTCGCCACCGCGCCGGTCGAGACGATGACCTCCGCCCGCGCCCGCAGCCGACGCTCCTGTCCGTCCTGGCGCAGAACGACGCCGGTCGCCCGCCCGTCCTCGATGATGATCCGCTCGGCGAGCGCCCGGGTGAAGACCGAGAGATTCTGCCGTTTCAGCGCCGGCTGCAGGAATCCCCGCGCGGCACTCCAGCGCCGGCCCCGCTTCTGGTTGACGTCGAAATAGCCGCAGCCCTCGTTGCTGCCGGTGTTGAAATCGGCCGACCGCGGGATCCCGGCCTGCTCCGCCGCGCCGATGAACGAATCCAGGACCTGCCAGCGCAGCCGCGGCCGGTCCACCCGCCACTCCCCGCCGGCGCCGTGCAGCGCGTCGGCGCCGCGCCAATGGTCCTCGTGCTTGCGGAAGACGGGCAGCACGTCGTCCCAGCCCCAGCCGACCAGGCCCCGCTGGCGCCAGCCGTCGTAATCCGCGGCCTGGCCGCGCATGTAGATCATGGCGTTGATCGCGGAGCAGCCGCCGAGCACCTTGCCGCGGGGATAGGCGAGATCGCGGCCGTTGAGGCCGGGGACGGGCTCGGTCCGGAACAGCCAGTCCGACCGCGGATTGCCGATGGCGAAGAGATAGCCGACGGGGATGTGGAACCAGATCCAGTCGTCGCGTCCGCCGCCCTCGACCAGCGCCACCCGATACCGCCCGCTCGCGGACAGGCGGTTGGCCAGCACGCAGCCGGCCGAACCGCCGCCCACGACGATGAAATCGAACTCCTGATCGCCGGCCATCGCCATCCTCCCGTTGCTGACCGTTGCATTACTGGGAGAATCTGATCAGCAATACGGGAATGTTCCCCAAGGGCCTGTGCGATTATGAACAGCATGCGTCGCTACGATTGGAATGACCTCAGCTTCTTCGTCGAGGTGGCGCGGCATGGCACGCTGAGCGGCGCGGCCCGCGCCATCGGCAGCGACCATGCCACGGTCAGCCGGCGCGTCGCCGCGCTGGAGCATGCCCTGGGATCGGCGCTGTTCCACCGCAGCCCGGTCGGCTACATGCTGACCCCGGCCGGCGCCGAGCTGCTGCCGCATGCCGAACGGGTCGAGGCGGCGGCCCGGGAGGCGACGGAGGCCCTGGGGCGGCCGCAGGCGGGGCTGGTCGGCAAGATCCGCCTGGCCACGCCCGACGGCTTCGGCAACCACTTCCTCGCCAGGCATCTGGGCGAATTCACCTCAGCCTATCCGCAGTTGACGATCGAGCTGGTCACCGTCTCGCAGATCCTGTCGCTGTCGCAGCGCGAGGGCGACCTTTCGGTGACGCTGGCGCCGCCGGCCCGGGGCCGCTTCCAGACCGAGCGGCTGACCGAGTACGACCTCGGGATCTATGGCGAGGCCGGCTATCTCGCCAAGGCCCCGCCGGTCCGGGCCCGGCAGGATCTGCGCGGGCACCGCTTCATCGGCTATGTCGACGACCTGATCTTCACGCGCGAGCTGGACTATCTCGGCGAGGTCCTGCCGGGCCTGACCGTGCCGCTGCAGGCGACGAGCCTGCTGGGGCAGCTGAACGCCGTCCTGCGGGGCGACGGGCTGTGCGTCCTGCCGCGGTTCATCGCGCAGCAGCACGCCGCCCTGGCCGCGGTCCTGCCCGGCGATGTCAGGCTGCGCCGGAGCTACTGGATCAGCGCGCATGAGGAGCACATGGACCTGCCGCGAATCCGCATCCTGCGGGACTTCATCCGCCGATGCGTCGAGCGGCACGGCGACTTCCTGACGGATCGATAAGGCCGCACCAGCCTGCCTCCCTCTTGCCCGGCGAATGCCGGGCGCCTGCCGCCTGCCGCGTCCCGATTGCGCATCCGGCGGCTTACAATTACCGGTCGCCGATCCCATATTCTTTCGGTCGACCGAGATTTGTCCGGCCAGCGCTCAATGCTCGTGATCGGGCGCCGAGCCCAGCTTTCCGCACCTTTCGACGTTGCACTGCTTGCTGTTGTGGAGCGCTGTTGTCGTCTGCTTTGCCCTCGAGAATTCTCCAAGAATAGTACCGCCCGGCTCCGCCGGACAGTTCAGGGACAAACATGCAAAGCACTCCCGATCCGAACCCAGACACGGCACAGCCGCGCGCGCCGGTCGACGCCGATGCGGCGCTGCGGGCCGAGGTGGCCCGCTTCCGGACGCCGAGCCTGCCGAGGGCGGTCTGGCAGCTGGCCTCGACCCTGGCCGGCTTTGTCGCGGTCTGCGCGACGATGTATGCCAGCCTGGGGGTGTCGTACTGGCTGACGCTCGGGCTGGCCGTGATCGCGGCCGGCCTGACCGTGCGCCTCTTCATCATCCAGCATGATTGCGGCCACGCGTCGTTCTTCGAGTCCCGCCGCGCCAACATCGCGCTCGGCCGCCTGTGCGGCCTGATCACCTTCACGCCCTTTGCGAGTTGGCGCCGCCAGCATGCCGGGCACCACGCCGTCTGGAACAATCTCGACCGGCGCGACAGCGGGGCCGACATCTATTCGACCTGCCTGACCGTGTCGGAATACCAGGCCCTCGCTCCGCGCCGCCGCTTCCTGTATCGGCTGAGCCGCCATCCGGTGATCACCGGACTGCTGCTGCCGCCGCTGGTCTTCCTGCTGCTGTACCGGATTCCCTTCGACACGCCGAAGGACTGGCGTCGGGAACGGCTGTCGGTCCATGCCACCAACCTCGGCATCGTCGGCCTGTTCGGCGGCCTCGGGCTGATCCTGGGGTTCGAGCGCGTGCTGCTGGTGCAGCTGCCGATCATGGTGATCGCCTCGATCATCGGCGTCTGGCTGTTCGCGGTTCAGCATCGCTTCGAAGAGACGCTGTGGCAGCGGGACGCGGAATGGCGGTTCGGCACGGCCTCGCTGCAGGGCTCATCCTATCTCAGGCTGCCGCGGATCCTGCAGTGGTTCACCGGCAACATCGGGTTCCACCACATCCACCACCTCAATCCGCGCATCCCCAATTACCGCCTGCCGGCCTGCCACGCCGCGATTCAGCAGCTGCATGCCGTGCCGAGCCTGAGCCTGTGGGATGCCCTGCGCGCGCCGTTCTTCGCGCTGTGGGACGAGCAGCGGCAGCAGATGGTCGGTTTCCCGGCCGCGGCCATCGCCCGAAGCTGACACGTCTGACGGCGGCGCTTCCCGCGTCAGCCCGATCACCAGGCGACGATGAGAGTGGCGAACAGGACGCCGGCGGCGATCGCGACGATCCAGGCCGGAGCCCGGGGATTGGTCGCCGCCCAGTATCGCCAGCCGTCCAGCAGCCGATCGAGCGGGCGCGGCGCGGGCTGCCCCGGCGGTTCTCCCGGCCGGGCCTCGGCGCGTGTGCCCTCTGCAGGGCCGGCTTTCGCGGGTGAGTCCGTCGGTGCGCCATCCTGCAGCAGAGCCGCGGCAAGCTCGTCCGGATCCACGGTGACGACCTGGACCAGCTCGCCGCTGCCGGGGCGGCCCGGCAGGCGGATCATCGTCGCGACCCGCCGGTAGACCGGAGGCGACGAACCGTCGAGCTGCTCCTCGTCCGTCTCCACCGCGTAGGTTCCGGGCGGCTGCGGCCCGTCGATGCCGCTCAGGGTGAACGGCCGGGCGAAGGTCACGGTCCTGCTGCTGGTCCGCATGATCATTCGCGGCTCCTTCATCCGCAGCCCGAGCCTGCGGCTAGGCGAAGGCCCGGGCTGCGGCGTAGATGACGATCAGCACCACGAGGCTGATCGGAATCACGACGGGCGGGACAAGCCAGGCCTTCATTGCGGCGCCGTCGCGAGGTCCGGCGCCCCCGCCTCGGTCTTCTCCGCCTCGATCTTCGGGCGCCAGCGCGATGCCCGGCGATGCGCCTGCGCGATCTGGGTGGCGGTCAGCTGCGCGGATGCGCGCTCGTAGCGCGATCGGGCATCCTGGCCCCGCGCGCCGGGCTGCCCTGCCGCCGCCAGGAGAAACCAGGCGCACGCCTTGACCGCGTCCTTCGACGCGTCCGGGCCGTCGACATAGATTTCGGCCAGCCGGCTCTGCGCCCGCGGCAGGCCCTGGTTCGCCGAGCGCTCCAGCCATCGGATGGCGTCGATCCGCCTGTCCTCGACGGTATAGCCGGGTTCACCGCTGCGATTGCCGTAGACGATGCCGAGATTGAACTGCGCCACGGCGTCGCCGAGCTCGGCGTCCCGCTGCAGCCGCCTCATGCTGTCGATCTTCACTGGTGGTCTCCTTGTTCCGGCGCCCCGGCGACCGGAACGCCGGAAGGGCTCAGCGGAGCAAACGACCGATATCCCGGTCGCGCCGCATTCCGGACGCGATTCCGTGCCTTATGCCACTGATATGGTGTCGGCCGATCGCTATTGCGACCGAAAACATCGCTGCCCAGGCGGCTGCTATATTTCTGAATCTCACCCATATCCGTATGTGGTTGAAACACATCGCGTATTCAGAAGTAATTTCGGCAGCTTATTTTTTGTCAATTGGGCATCGTATTTTCTAGGGATCTCGACGGGTATAGTCCATGATTATCGGATCAATTCCGGATATAGAGCTTCGGCTTTGCGCCCATTGGGCGCAGCGGAGATCCGGATTCTCTCATCTGGCTGCGAATTCGGTCGCCCCGCGAATGTCGAGGGCCGGCCGGGCCAACGCTTGCGAAAAGAGGAATTCATGGCAACGGGAACCGTCAAATGGTTCGACGCCCAGCGGGGCTTCGGCTTCATCACGCAGGATGACGGGGGCAAGGACGCCTTCGTCCACATCACCGCTGTCGAGCGCTCCGGCCTCGGCCAGTTGAGCCAGGGCCAGCGGCTGGGCTTCGATCTCGTCGCCGATCAGAGGAGCGGGAAGCCGTCCGCGGACAATCTCAAGGCCGTGGACTGATCGCGCCGGCGCGGCTGCCGCTGCATTCCGTTACCACAGACCGCACGCCGCCACACCGGGTGCAGAGGAGATTTCATGGCCAAGGGGCAGAAACGCAGCAATCGGGAAATCCGCAAACCCAAGCAGGCGACGAAGCCGGTGGTTCACGGTGCGGCCGTGAGCCTGCTGAGCCGGGTGGCGGCCCCGGGCGCCGGCAACGGCAAGAAGAAGAGTTGAGCCCAGGCGCATCGACCGTCCTGTTCCGGACCGCCTTGCCGCCGCGGCAACAGGCAGGCGGTCTTCCGATGGAGGCGCTGCCATGACCCAGCCGATCCGTGTGGCCTTCATCGGCAATTCGCTCCCGCGCCGCTGCGGGATCGCGACCTTCACGACCGATCTGCAGCAGGCGGTCGCGGCGTCGGACGCGGTGGCCGACACCTGCATCGCGGCGATGACCGACCAAGGCCACGCCTATGACTACCCGGCTGCCGTCCGCATCGAGATCACCGACGACCGGATCGAAGACTACGTCCGGGCGGCCGATGCCCTCAATGCCGGCCAGTTCGACATCGTCTCGCTCCAGCATGAGTTCGGCATCTTCGGCGGCGAGGCCGGCGGCCATGTCATGGCGCTGCTGTCGCGCCTGACCATGCCGGTCGTCACCACGCTCCATACGGTCCTGGCCGAGCCGACGGCGGCGCAGCGGGACGTGCTGAGCCGGATCATCGGCGCATCGGCGCGGGTCGCCGTCATGGCCAGGAAGGGCCGCGACCTGCTGCGGACGGTCTATGGCGTCCCGGCGGACAAGATCGATGTCATCCTGCACGGCATTCCCGACGCCGCCTTCACCGAGCCCACCGCGGCGAAGGCCAAGCTGGGCTTCGCCGGACGGCCGGTCATCCTGACCTTCGGCCTCTTGTCCCCCAACAAGGGCATCGAGGTCATGATCGATGCCATGCCGGACATCCTGCGGAGCCGGCCCGACACGATGTATGTCGTGCTCGGCGCGACACACCCCAACCTGGTCCGCGACCAGGGTGAGGTCTACCGCGAAAGCCTGGTGGCCCGGGCGCGGGATCGCGGGGTCGAAGGGCATGTCGTGCTGCTCGACCAGTTCGTCGATCTGGCCACGCTGCTCGAGTTCATCTCCATGTGCGACGTCTATGTCACGCCCTATCTCGACGAGGCGCAGATGACGTCGGGGACCCTGGCCTACAGCTTCGGCCTCGGCAAGGCGGTGGTCTCGACGCCCTATTGGCACGCCCGGGAGCTGCTGGCCGGCGGGCGCGGCATCCTGGTTCCATTCGGCAACGCCGCGGCCACTGGGGCAGCGGTCGCGGGGCTGTTGACCGACGACATCCGGCGCGAGGCGATGCGCCGGCGCGCCTATGCGAGCAGCCGGTCGATGACTTGGGCGCGCACGGCGGAGCAATACCGGGACGTCTTCGAGCGTGCGCGGCGCGGGCATCGGTTCCGGGTGGTCGAGCGGCCCGACCCGCGCGAGCCGATGAGCCCCGGCTTCGCGCCGCCGGCAACGCAGCTCGGCCATTTCCTGTCGATGTGCGACGACACCGGGCTGTTCCAGCATGCGGTGCATTCGGTGCCCGATCGATCCCACGGCTACTGCGTCGACGACAACGCCCGCGCGCTGCTGGTGGCCTGTGCCCTCAACCACCCCCGCGAGGCGCGGCTGCCCGAGGTCCTGACGGCCCGGCTTGCGGCCTTCGTCCAGCATGCCTGGAATCCCGGCACGCGGCGGTTCCGCAACTTCATGGGCTTCGACCGGCGCTGGCTCGAGGAGAGCGGTTCGGAGGACAGCCACGGCCGGACGCTCTGGGCCCTGGGCGAATGCGCCCGCAGCGACGCCAGCGTGTCGCGGCGGCGCTGGGCCGCCGCGCTGTTCGCCGAAGCGCTGCCGGCGGCTGAGGCCTTCGGCTCGCCCCGCGCCTGGGCCTTCACCCTGCTCGGGCTCGACGCCTATTGCGACGTCGTCGCCGAGGATACTCTCGCCGAACGCGTCCGGCACCACCTGGCCGCAAGGCTGATGGCGATCCTCGCCGCCGTCGAGACCGGGGGCTGGACCTGGTTCGAGGACGGCTTGGCCTACGACAATGCGCGGCTGCCGCAGGCCCTGATCGTCACCGGGACGGCCGTCCGGTCGGCGGAGTTCGTCGATGCGGGCCTGCGGACCCTGCACTGGCTGATGGCGCTGCAGACGACGCCGGCGGGCGTGTTCCGGCCGGTCGGGTCGAGCAGCTTCGGCGACAAGCGGATGGCGCCGCAGCCCTTCGATCAGCAGCCCCTGGAGGTCACGGCGACGGTCTCCGCCTGCCTGGCGGCGTGGCGCGTGGAGGGTGACCCGGAATGGCGGGCCGATGCGACGCGCGCCTTCGCCTGGTTCTTCGGCGACAACGACCTGTCGCTGCCCCTGGTCGACCCGGAGACCGGCGGCTGCCGCGACGGCCTGCATCCCGACCGGGTGAACGAGAACCAGGGCGGTGAATCGGTCGTCTCCTATCTTCTCAGCCAACTGGAGATGCGCCAGATCGCGCATGTCGTGGACGGCCGAGCGAAATTCGTGCCGCGCCTGGCTGAGACGTGAGCGCGTGACCTTCCCTTGACCTGCCCGAGGACGCCTTGTCGCAAATCACCTTCCTGAACCGGCAGGCGCTCCACCTGCGCCCGGATCCCGCCCGGGTGGTGGTGCGCCCGTTCAAGCCGGCGACCGAGCCGCGGACCCTCAACCCCGCCGACAGGTCACGCGCAAGCCACATCGTCGACCGGGTGCTGGCGCTGGAGCCCGAGGCCGCCGCCGGCCAGCTGGCCGAAGTGCTCACGAATTTCGAGGGCCGCCACCGCCGCCTGCTGAAGAGGTTTGAGGCCCGGGCGGACGACATGGAGGACGCCTTCGCGACCCATGCCCTGTTCACCGAGACGCAGCGCCGGCTGGTTGGTGCCTACTTCCTGCTCGAATATGCCTTCGAGGCGGCGGCGCTGTTCAATCCCAGCATCGTGCCCCATCCCGACCAGTCCGGCGCGCCGGAGGGCGGGCGCCGTTTCATCCTCAGCCTTCGCGCCGTCGGTGAAGGGCATATCTCGTCGCTGACGTTCCGGTCGGGCTCGATCACGGCCGACGGCAGCCTGACCATCGACCCATCGGCCCGGCTCGCCTCCGTTCCCAGGGAGGAGCGGCGGACGCCCGACCCGCACGGCGACGAGGTCGAGCTGGTCTTCGCGCCGGACGAGGACATCAGCGAGCGGGTGATCTTTCCCGTCACCGACTCCCAGGCGCACGGCATCGAGGATGCCCGTTTCGTCGAATTCGACGAGGGCGACCGGAAGATCTTCCGCGCCACCTACACCGCCTATAGCGGCCAGGGGATCCGGTCGGAGATGCTCGAGACCTCCGACTTCGTCTCCTTCCGGATGTTCCCGCTGCATGGGGACGCCGCCGGCAACAAGGGCATGGCCCTGTTTCCCCGTCGGCTCGACGGCCGCTACGCCATGATCGGCAGGCAGGACAACGAGAACCTCTATCTGATCCGTTCGGACGATTTGCGCGTCTGGGACGGTGGCCAGCCCATCCTGAGGCCCCGGTTCCCATGGGAGTTCGTGCAGATCGGCAATTGCGGATCGCCGATCGAGCTCGACGAAGGCTGGCTGCTGCTGACCCATGGCGTGGGCCCGGTCCGGAGGTATTCGATCGGGGCGGTTCTCCTCGACAAGGACGACCCCTCCAAGATCCTCGCCCGGTCGCGCGAGCCGCTGGTCCGGCCCGAGCCGTCGGAACGCGAAGGCTATGTGCCCAACGTCGTCTACACCTGCGGGGCGATGCGGCACGGTGACCAGATCATCCTGCCTTATGCGGTCTCCGACACCTTCTCCACCCTCGCGACGATCGAGATCGCAGCGCTGCTGCGGGCGATGGAGAGCTGACGGCCTCCAGCCGCCACCGGCCGCGCAGGACAGACTATGGAGGCGCATGATGCAGATGGAGATCAGGCCGACGATATCGGTGTGGGACGAGGATCGATGGCTCCGCATCGACACCGGCGCCAAGCTGCTCGACCTGCTGCGGGTCCTGGCCGGCGAGCTGCCGGAGCCCGGTTTCGTCATGCCGCATGACGGCGCCGGAATCGACCCGGCGACGATCGCGCATCGCCGATTTCAGGAGTTGGTGCGGCTGGTCGAGCGGGAGGGCGAAGCCGGGGCGGAACAGCTCAGCCGGGCCGCGGCGACCTCCGCCGGGGATCTGATCGGCGCCTACCGCCGGGTGTTCATCGGCGTCCTGCCCTGACGCCGCTGCGATGCCGTCGCCCGTGACCGGCGCTGCCGCCGGTCACGGGCCGGCGGATCAGTAGCCCATACCGCCGGCATCCGGCGCCGCCGGGCTGGCCGTCTCCGGCAGCGCGGCCACCATCGCTTCGGTCGTGATCAGGAGGCCGGCGATTGAGGCGGCATTCTGCAGCGCCACCCGCACCACCTTGGCCGGGTCGAGGATGCCGGCCTTGATCATGGCGGTGTATTCGCCCTTCTGGGCGTCGTAGCCCCAATTGTGGTCCTTGCTGTCGAGCAGCTTGCCGACCACCACCGACCCGTCACTGCCGGAGTTCTCGACGATCTGCCGCACCGGCGCCTGCAGGGCCCGGCGGACGATGTCGACGCCGACCTTCTGGTCGGTGTTCTCGGGCTTCAGCGTGTCGATGACGCGGCTGGCATAGAGCAGGGTGACGCCGCCGCCGGCGACGATGCCCTCCTCGACCGCGGCGCGGGTGGCGTGCATCGCGTCGTCGACGCGGTCCTTGCGCTCCTTGACCTCGATCTCGCTGGCGCCGCCGACGCGGATGATGGCGACACCGCCGGCCAGCTTGGCCAGGCGCTCCTGCAGCTTCTCGCGGTCATAGTCCGAGGTGGTCTCCTCGATCTGCGCCCGGATCTGGTTGGTGCGGCCCTCGATGTCTTTCTTGGCGCCAGCGCCGTCGACCACCGTCGTCTCCTCTTTGGAGATGACGACCTTCTTGGCCCGGCCGAGCATGTCGAGGGTGACGTTTTCGAGCTTGATGCCGAGATCCTCGGAGATGACCTGGCCGCCGGTCAGGATGGCGAGATCCTCGAGCATCGCCTTGCGGCGGTCGCCGAAGCCCGGCGCCTTGACCGCCGCGACCTTCAGGCCGCCGCGCAGCTTGTTGACCACCAGTGTGGCCAGCGCCTCGCCGTCGACATCCTCGGCGACGATCAGCAGCGGCTGGCCGGCCTGGACCACGGCCTCGAGCAGCGGCAGGAAGGACTGCAGATTCGGCAGCTTCTTCTCGTGCAGCAGGATGTAGGGGTTCTCCAGCTCGGCGATCATCTTCTCGGCGTTGGTGACGAAATAGGGCGAGATGTAACCGCGGTCGAACTGCATGCCCTCGACGATGTCGAGCTCGGTCTCGAAGCTCTTGGCCTCTTCCACCGTGATCACGCCCTCGTTGCCGACCTTCTTCATCGCCTTGGCGATCATGGCGCCGATCTCGCGCTCGCCATTGGCCGAGATGGTGCCGACCTGGGCGATCTCGTCATTGGTCGAGATGCTCTGGGCCCGCTTGCCGATCTCCGCGACCACGGCGGCGACCGCCAGGTCGATGCCGCGCTTGACGTCCATCGGGTTCAGTCCGGCGCCGATTGCCTTGGCGCCCTCCTTGACGATGGCGTGGGCCAGGACGATGGCGGTGGTGGTGCCGTCGCCGGCCAGGTCGGCGGTCTTGGTCGCGACCTCGCGCACCATCTGGGCGCCCATGTTCTCGAACTTGTCGGACAGCTCGATCTCCTTGGCCACCGTCACCCCGTCCTTGGTGATGCGCGGCGAGCCCCAGGATTTGTCGAGCACGACGTTACGCCCCTTCGGGCCGAGCGTGACTTTGACCGCACGGGCCAGGATGTCGATGCCGCGCAGCATTCGGTCGCGCGCATCGGTGCTGAATTTGACGTCTTTGGCTGGCATGGTGTTGGTCCTTGAAAGGGGAGGGGGATGCGGGAGGGATCAGGCGACGACGCCGATCACGTCGCTCTCCTTCATCACGAGGTAGTCGACTCCCTCGAGCCGGATCTCGGAGCCGGACCATTTGCCGAACAGGATGCGGTCGCCGACGCTGACGTCGAGCGCCTGGATCGCGCCCTGCGCGTCCCGCGCGCCCAGGCCGACGGCCACCACCTCGCCCTGCTGCGGCTTCTCCTGGGCGGTGTCGGGGATGATGATTCCGCCCGCGGTCTTGGCTTCGGCATCGATGCGGCGGACCACGACCCGGTCGTGCAGCGGGCGGAATTTCATCGGCTGAGTCCTTCGGAAAATCAATTTTTGGGAGATAGGCTTGATTCACTATCTCCCTTACAAATGCGCATGACTATCCCAACATACAAGGCGGATCCCCTGTTGTATGGAAATAAAAGATAGCGCTGTTTTCTGCGAACGACGATTCAGATCTTGTCCCGATTTTCAATGATTATTGGTTGAACGACCCGATTCAGCGGGCTTGTTCCTGGGTTCCGGTGTACTCTATCGGAAATTTGGTGCGCCGGTCGCGCCGCAGCATCCGCCGCATCCGATCCCACAGCCGGCGCTCCCCCGGGAGGCCAGAAATGTCGTGATGAAGGACTACAAATTCCCGGTGGGCACCACCGTGCATGTCTCGCGCCGGTCGCTGTCCGGGCAATCCGGCGACGGGACGTTCAAGGTGCTCGCCCGCTATCCCAGCGACACGTCCGGCCCGCTCTACCGGATTCGCAGCGTGTTCGGGAGCGAGGAACGGATGGTGCCGGAGCATGAGCTGTCACGGCCGGCGGAGCGGGATCCCCGAGATTTCCGCCGCTCCGATGGCCACTGATCCGGCCTGAGGTTGTTGCCGCCTCGGTTCGCGATCGAGGTCGGGCGCGCCGCCCCGCTGCCCGCCGTCGCCGCCTGGCAGGCGACGGGCGAGCTTCGGGCTTTCCTCTCGAGCCGATCCGCCTCCGGCCTAGCTGGCGAGCTGGGTGGCGCAGGCCTTGGCGACCTGGGCATCGGCGACCGTCCCGCCTGGCATCGTCGCCCAGCCGGCTTTGACCACGAGGTCGCCGCGGCTGTAGGTCGATGCCGCCTTGAGCTCCGCCAGCCTCTCGATCAGCTGCGGGTCGCGTTTCGACTGGTCGACGCAGATCAGCGATAGTACGGCCACCACATCGGTTTTGGACCGATCCAGCGACATGCGCTGGGCCGACGAACCGGTCACCCAGCCACCCCAGCTGAAGCCGATCACGGCAAGCGCAACGGCACCGCCCGCGGCGCCATACAGCGCCGGCTTAAGCCATTCAGGGGTTTTCATGGATTGTGCTTTCATTGGGAGAGAGACAAATCTCTCTCGCCCGCTAAACTACCACGTTCGAGGTTCTGGCCGGGATTTATTTTGCCCGTGTCGACCGGGCGCCAAATTTCGATCTCTCAATTTGACCATCTGAACACCTTGTCAGGTCGCCTGCGGCATTAATTCTTACCGTTGATAAAAAATGGAGAATCCCGATATTCCGGCATTGGCGACGTATTTTAAACTTGATTTTTGGTGGGCGGCTATCACGTGATGCGTCTTAAGAGGTGCGACTTGGAAATGCCCGATACCGACGTCTTTCGCTTGCGAAAGTCGAATCTGAACACGTTTCTGTTCGCCGATGTCGGGGCGGAATCCAACGGCATGCCGTTGAGCGTGGTCTCGATGCTCGGCCGTCTGGGCGGCGATCCTTGGGCAACGGCGAGCCGGCTGGCCGGGCAGCCGCGGGACGCTGCCGTGCTCGAGCTGGCGGAGATCATCACCGGCACGGCATGCGCCGAACGGTCGAACGCCGAGATCATGGCCATCGCGACGCGCCTGGCCTCGCTCCTGCCCGGCACGGGGTCGACCTCATCCCGCGCTGCCCGTGCCGCATCGCCCGGACCGCCATCGTCCGCCCCCGGCCGGTGGAGCGGGGGCGCCCTGGCCATGCTGCTGCTCGCCTTGGCTGCTGCCGTCCTGCTTCTGAGGATGGCCGGCCTGTTGTGACACCGGGCTGCTGCAGGCAGCGGGCGGGTTTACAAAAAATAACAATTGGACGGATGATCGCCCGCCGGCCCGCTGCGAGAATGCCGCCATGGTGGGATCCAGGAAACCCGTATCCTTCGCCGCGGCCGCGCGGCCGGAAGGACAGCCGCACGTGCTGCTCGTCGAGGATGATCTCGAGATCTCCCGGATGCTGCAGGGCGTGCTGTCCGAAAGCGGCTTCGCCGTCTCGGCCGCGACCGGCGCGGCCGCGATGGATTCGGTGCTGGGCCTGGCCCAGATCGACCTCGTCGTGCTCGATCTCATGCTGCCGGGGGAGGACGGGCTCAGCATCTGCCGCCGGCTGCGGGCCGCGTCGGCGATCCCGATCATCATGGTGACGGCCCGCGGCGACGCGGTCGACCGGATCATCGGGCTGGAGATCGGGGCCGACGACTACCTGCCCAAGCCGTTCGATTCCCGCGAGCTGGTGGCGCGCATCCGGGCGCTGCTGCGGCGCGCCCAGGGCGGGAACGGCGGCGGCCGCCTGCGCCCGCTGCGCTTCGCCGGCTGGCGGATCGATCCGGCGTCACGGCAGTTGCACGACCCAGACGGGGTCCAGGTCGCCATGACCAGCGTCGAATTCGACCTGCTGGCGGCGCTGTGCCGGCACCCCGGCCAGGTGCTGTCGCGCGACCAGCTGATCGAGCTGACCCACAGCGGCCTGGCCAGCCCGGTCCAGCGCAGCATCGACGTGCATGTCAGCCGGATCCGGCAGAAGATCGAGCCCGACCCCGACAACCCGCGCTACATCAAGACGGTGCGCCTCGGCGGCTACATGTTCACCGAGCGGGTCGAGCAGGCCTGATGCGCATCCTGGGCCGCCTGATACCGCGCAGCATCGCCACCCAGATCACCGGGATCGTCGCCGCCTCGGTGCTGCTCGGCATCGGGCTGACCGCCGCCCTCTCCTTCCTGTTCTTCGACGGACCCGGCATGAAGGACGGGACCTATCTCTCGGCGGCGGGGATCGCCAAGATCACCCAGGTGGTCCGGGACGCCGAAACCACCGAAGACATCGACGCGGTTCTCGCCGTCATCCGGCGGGCTGATTTCGATGTCGCCCGGGTCCCGCTGGCCGAACTCGCGGCCTTGCCCGACAACCCGCCCATGCCGATCCTGCCCAGCCTGGTCGCCCATCAGCTCAAAGCCAACTGGGGCATCCAGGTGCTTGCCGGAGGCCGGTTCCCGCCGGACACGGCCTACCGTCTCGCTGTGCAGATCGACGATCGGTCCGCGCTGCTGTTCGAGGCGCCGACCCTGGCCGGCCAGTGGCGGATCATCCTGGGTCCCACGGTCCTGATCATCATCATCATGATCGTGTTCGTCCCGTTCCTGTCGATCTACGCGGTGCGCTGGATCATCGCGCCGCTGTCGGCGCTGGGGGCGGCGGCCGAATCCTTCGGGCGCTCGCCCGACGACGACCGGCTGGTCAGCCGCGGGGGGCCGCGCGAGATCGGCCAGGTCGCCGGTGCCCTGAACACGATGCGCACGCGCATCCGGGCCCTGATCGACGACCGCACCCGCATGCTGGCCGCGATCAGCCACGACCTGCGGACGCCGCTGACCCGCCTGCGGCTGCGCGCCGAGCGGATCGAGGATCCGGAACTGCGGGACGGCATCCTGTACGAGGTCGTCCGGATCAGCGGCATGCTCGACGAGACGCTGGAGTATCTGCAGCCCGGCATCCGCGAAGAGCGGATGTCGCCGGTCGACCTGTCGAGCCTGCTGCAGACCGTCTGCACCGAATTCGGCGATGTCGGGCACAGCGTCGCCTATGCCGGGCCGCCGCGCCTGGCCTGGGTCTGCCGGCCCAATGCGCTGACCCGTGCGGTCAGCAACGTCGTCGACAACGGCGTCCAGCACGGCTCGGCGGTGCGGGTCGGCCTGCAGTTCGGCGAGGGCGGCGTGGCGGAGATCGAGGTGGCGGATGACGGTCCGGGCATTCCCGCACCGCTGCGCGAGAAGGTCTTCGATCCGTTCTTCAAGGGCGACGACAGCCGGCCCGCGACCGCGGGCCGGGGCTTCGGGCTAGGCCTTTCGATCGCACGCGACGTCATCCGCGGCCATGGCGGCCGGATCGAACTGCTCGACCGCGTGCCGCACGGCCTGATCGTCCGGATGTCGCTGCCTGCCTCCGGAAACATCTCTTAACATAACTTAAAACCAGCCTGTTCCGCCGGCTTCTATTCTCGCGGCTCAATCGAGTCACGGGATGAACCGAATGCCAGCATCACTGTCGACCGCCGTCTCTTCTTCTTGGCGAAATATCCGTCGGACCAGGATTTGGCCGCCGTTCGCCTTGGCCGGCGCCTGTGTGGTCCTGGTAGCGACCAGCATGCGCGCGGAGGCCCAGGACGCGATCATCGTGCCGCTGGAAGACGCTCCGGCCCCGGAGGCCGCCAGTCCCAGCGGCGACTGGACCTTCATACTCGGCGGCGGCGCCTGGATCGCGCCGAGCTACGAGGGCTCCGACAAGTTCTCGGTGTCACCGCTGCCCTTCGTCTCGATCAACTGGCGGGACCGGGTCTTCCTCGACATGGAGCGCGGGCTCGGCGTCAATGTCGTGCGCACCGACGCGCTGCGGCTGGGTGTGTCGATCGGCCTCGCGCCGGGGCGGGACGAGGATGACGAGGATCACCTGAAGGGTCTCGGCGACATCGACACGGCCGCGCGCGGCCATGTCTTCGGCTCCTACTCCTTCGGCATGTGGCAGATCGGCCTCGACGTGGCCAAGGATTTCGGCGGCAGCGAAGGCCTGCAGGTCCGGCCCGACATATCGGTGAAGGTGCCGCTGTCCGAGAGCTGGACCCTGTCGTCCGGCATCTCCGCCACCTGGGCCGACGACGACTACATGCAGACCTTCTTCGGCGTCTCGTCGTCGCAGTCCAGCAAGTCAGGGCTGGATCGCTTCGACGCCGGGGCCGGGTTCAAGAGCGTCGATTTCAGCGTCGGGCTCCGCTGGACGTTCTCCGAGAGCTGGTTCGCCATGGCGAATGTCGGCGTCGGCGTCCTGCTCGGCGACGCGGCGGACAGCCCGATCACCGAGAGCCAGGTGCAGCCCTCGGTCGGGCTGGCGGTCGGCTACCGGTTCTGAGGCCGCCCGGGCCGGATCGTGTTCGTGCTCGAAGCCCTGGAGGACCACATCATGACCCTCGCCATGCTCTGGCTCGGCGGCATCGTGCTCTGTGCCGCGCCCTATCTCTGGGCCCTGTGCCGCGCCGCCCGGGAGTCGGCGCGGCCGCTGCCGCCGCGCGACCCGCCTCGGCGCACCAAATAAGCGAGGCGGCGGGAGAACCCGCCGCCTCAGTCGTTCTCGTCCTTGAACAGGTGGTCAGAGCACGAAGTCGCTCACCGCCATGATGCCGTTCAGCCCCTGCAGCACGATGTGGAAGTCCGACGCGCCGTCGCCGTTGATGTCGCCGGCCACGGTGATGACGCCCGAGTTGGTGTTGAGGGCGCGCAGCTCGCCGGCATGGTTCGAAAAGACCGCCGAGCCGATGAAGGTGAAGGCCTGGTTGCCCGCCAGGCTGGTGTTGGCGTCGATGGCGGAGAGATCGATGCGGTCGCTCTGCGCACGGATGAAGTCGATGACCACGTCGGCATTGGCGCCGACGGTGCTGTCGCCGACCGCGGAGAAGGCGAAGCGGTCGGCCCCGGTGCCGCCGGACAGCGTGTCCCGTCCCGCGCCGCCATTGATCACGTCGTTGCCCTCATAGCCCCTGAGGACGTTGTCGGCGACATTACCCGTCAGCGTATCGCCGCCCTTGCCGGCATTGACGACCTCGATGCCGATCAGGATGTCGCCCTGCGCCTCGCCGCCGCTGCCGATGCCGGTCGCGAGATTGACCGTGATCGCGTCGGTGCTGCCGTAGTAGCTGACGGTGTCGGCGCCGGCTCCGCCATCGAGGATG
Source organism: Inquilinus sp. CA228 (assembly GCF_052078665.1). Lineage (NCBI taxonomy): Bacteria > Pseudomonadati > Pseudomonadota > Alphaproteobacteria > Rhodospirillales > Rhodospirillaceae > Inquilinus > Inquilinus sp. CA228. Next base: position 44,075 of record NZ_JBQJIK010000018.1, read on the forward strand.
TCCGCCCCCGCGCCGCCGCGGAGGAAGTCGACGCCGGCGCGGCCGTAGAGGGTGTCGTCGCCGTCGCCGCCATCGAGATTGTCGTGCCCGGCCGCGCCGATCTGCGGCGAGGTCGGCGGCGGCGGCGTCACCGAGACGTTCAGCTCATAGGTGGCGCCGGTGGGGACGGTCTGCTCGGGCAATCCCGTGTCGTTGTTGTATTGCCCGACCAGGAGGTAGTAGTCCCCGGTCTCCGCCACCTTGAAGCTGAACATCGAGTCCGTCCGGCGGGTGGAGCCGGGGTCGTTGCCGCCGTCGTCGTTGAAGGCGACCACGGTGCCGTCGGCCCGCACCAGCCACAGGAAGCTGTCGCTCAGCCCGGCCGAGGTGTGGTCGATGTCGGCGGTGATGAGCGTCCCCGCAGTCACCGTCAGCTTGTAGTAGCCGCCCTGGCCGTTGCCGGTGGCGTTGACCGTCGAATGCGCCAGGGTGGTCGCGTTGCCGATGTCGGCATCGGCGGCCAGCGAGAAGTTGTTGGTCAGGGTATAAGCGGCGGCGACCGAGTTGTTGGTCGCGCTCGGTGCCAGCGTGGCGTAGCCGTTGCCCATGCCGACGCCGGTGACCGGGAAGGGAACGAAATCGCCGTCGAGCGTGTCGTTCCCGGCGCCTCCCTTCAGGACGTCGTCGCCGCCCTGTCCGGCCAGCTTGTTGGCGAGGGCATCGCCGGTTAGCTGATCGTTGTGGGCGGAGCCGGCCAGGCCCTCGATCGAGATGTAGGTCTCCGGATGCGAGCCCGGCACGAGGAGCGAGACATTGACCCCCGTGGCGCTGCCGTAATAGGCGGCCATGTCCAGGCCGGCGCCGCCGTTCAGCGTGTCCAGCCCGCCGCCGCCGGCGAGGACGTCGTCGCCCGCGGCCCCCGACAGGACGTTGGCGCCGGTGTTGCCGATCAGCGTGTCGCCGAACTTCGAGCCGATCACGTTCTCGATGTTCGCCAGCGTGTCGAACTGGTGCGTCGTCGTGGTGTCGCCTTCGCCGTCGCCGCCAAAGGCGGTGCCGGTCTGGAGGTTGACGGTCACGCCCTCGGTCGCGGGAGTCCGCGGCGGGCCGAACATCGGCTGGCGCTCGTCCAGCGTGTAGTCGGCCGTGTCGATGCCGGCGCCGCCGTCCAGGAAGTCCGCCCCGGCGCCGCCGATGAGGAGGTCGTTGCCGGCCTCGCCGTTCAGCACGTCGCCGTCGCGGGCGCCCTCGAGCTTGTCGTCGCCGTTGCCGCCGCTGAGGACGTCGCCGCCGCCCAGGCCGAGGAAGTAGTTGTTCGAATCGTTGCCGACGAAGCGGTCGATGCGGTCGTCCGACCCGATCAGGTTCTCGACGCTGAAGAAGGTGTCGCCGGACGCCGTACCGCCGGCGGCGACGTTGGTCACCAGGTTGACCAGCAGCTGGAACGGGCTCTCCAGGCTGAAATCGACCGTGTCGTTGCCGTCGCCGCCGCGGAAGATGTCGACGCCGGCCATGCCGCGCATGATGTCGTCGCCGGCGCCGCCTTCGAGGATGTCGTTGCCCTTGCCGGCATTGATCGTGTCGTTGCCGTCCTCGCCATACAGCCGGTCGTCGCCGTCGTTGCTGTCGGGGCCGGTGATGATCGGCAGGGTGTTGTTGCGGTCGCGGCTGTCATTGGTGTCGGCGCCGCCGACGATGATGTCGTCGCCGGAGCCGCCATGGATCTCGTCGGCGCCGTTGCCGCCGTCGATCCGGTCGTCGCCGCCGCCGCCCAGCAGCTCGTTGTCGCCGTCATTGCCGATGATGATGTCGAGGAAGGCGCTGCCGACGCCCTTCTCGATATAGTAATCGGTCGCGTCGGCATTGTGGCCGTCGAAGATGGCGACGTTGTTGGCGTGGCCGTTGACGCTGGAGAAACGGCCCTCGCGCAGGTCCAGGATGGTGCTGCTGGTCGAGCCGGAGAAGTCGACCGTGTCATGGCCGCCGGTGTCGTGGATCACGAAGCCGATGTCCTGGGTCGGCCCGCTCGCCGTCAGCGTGTAGCCCAGCCGCGTGCTGCCGAAGCCGTAGACGTCGTCGCCGGTGTTGAGCTGGATGTCCTGATAGCTCCGGATGTTGTTCGTCACCGTGGAGAAATAGTGCCGGATGACGGCCTCGATATCGGCGATGCCCGGCGTGGTGTTGGTCCAGGCCGTGGTGCCGCCGATGTCGATATTGTCGAAATATGACATCACCGAATATTGCTGGTTGTCGTAGACCCACCTGGCGTCGTTGTAATAGGTGATCTGCGGGCCGCCGGGGCCGCCGTAATTGTAGAAGCCCGGATGGTTCAGGCCGAATTCATGGCCGAACTCATGGATGAAGGTGTTGAAGATATAGCCGCCCGGAGAGGTCGCGTCCGGCTCGGTGTCGTGGAAGCGCTGCCCGACGCTGACATAGCGGCCGGCGGAATAGGCGCTGCCGTCGTCCTGCTCGCCCACCTCCGGGCTGACCACTTCGAGATAGTCGGTGGCCGCGTTGAAGGGCCGGTCGGTGACGATCTGGAACTCCAGCGGCGTCACCGCAGACCACATCTGCAGCGCCCCGATCGCGGCCTCCAGATAGGCCGGATGGTCGCTGAGCTCGGACAGGTTCACCACGATCGCCGATTGCGCCATCGCCGGCGTCAGCGGGCGGTTCAGCGCCCCCAGGTAAGTGAGATAGGTCTCGTAATTGGTGTCCTTGTTATACGGATTGTCCGGAGTCTGGTCGATATTCTGCCAGTTCTGAAGATCCTCCGGGCTGACCGTGAATGAGCCGGCGCTCGTCTGTCCGGTCGGGGTGGAATGTTCCTGCTTGTAGCCCATCTGGCATAGGACGCACATGTGTTCCCCCTTGATGTTGGCCCTGGCATGGGTCCGTGTCGGGTCGGCGCAAGAGGCGGCGAATCAGATCCCGTTCACGGAGGCCGTGACAGCTTCGGCCGTGGTGTCAGCTGCTCGCGATGAAGGTTTCATCAGCCGTCGGCGCCGGACGCTGTCCGCCGCTCGCACTCAGCGCGTCCGCGCCGCGCCCTGGGCATCACGGCGCTGACATCGGCCCGAAAGCGGCGTCTGTGCCGGCACGGACGATGCAGGACCAGCCGGGATCGATATGGGCGCCAAACAGCGACGCCGCGGCAGTCCCGACGTGAATCCGATGCTCATGGTTGTCGATGTCCCCCTGTTTGCGGTTCGCAGTCTGTCGACACACCGGGCCGAGAAACGTCACCCGTCACTCGTCCAACCGCTGCGGCCATTTCTTGACGGACGCCGATCAACAACGGCGCCACACCATGGCTCTTCCACCTCTCAAACGAGAGGTGAAGCGCGATTCAGCATCTCGACTGTCTGCGCACCTCTGGCCGTCATCCTTCGGCAATGTAGCGGCCGCCGCAATCAAAAAATCTCTCATATCCGGTTACATCTGGGGGTTTTGTTGGTGTGCATACAGCTGTTCTCGCCGAAGGAAGACAGATATTTCCAGAAAGCCTATCCTTTTATGCAATAGATTATCCGAAATTATCGTCAAAACCGTTCAATCGACTGAGCGGTCGATTGCTGCGAATTGTGCGCGGCGCAGTATGACCGACTTTTCTTTTGCAACCGACAGGACCGCGGCGAAGCGGCGTCCGCGGCAGGCCGCATGCGATGGCGTCGCGATCCGGAGGCGCCGGCCGCTACAAGACCTAGCGTAATCCTTGCCGTCAGTGGCCACATCTTGTAGGGTTCTCGACCCCGCATCGCTGCCCGGACCTCGCGGTCCACGGCGCCGGGGCCGAGGACGCCGATCAACCCCGCCGTGAGCCGAGAAACGCCCATGACCATGCTCGACTGGTCCGACACCCCCGCCGCGCCGATCCGGGTGAAGCGGGCCGATGCGCCCATGGCCGACCTCGTGGGCGACGCCACCGGCCTCGGGGCCATCGACCGGTCCGGCGGCCGGGTCAGCATCGACGACAAGGCGATGATCAACTGCCGCGCCGACGTCAACCAGCTGCTGCCGATGAAGTACCGCTGGGCGTGGGAGAAGTACCTGGCCGGCTGCAACAACCACTGGATGCCGACCGAGGTCTCGATGCAGGCCGACATTGCGCTGTGGAAATCGCGCGACGGGCTGACCGAGGACGAGCGCCGGTCGGTGAAGCGCAATCTCGGCTTCTTCGCCGCCTCGGAATCGCTGGTCGCCAACAACATCGTGCTGGCGATCTACCGCCACCTGACCAACCCGGAATGCCGGCAGTACCTGCTGCGCCAGGCCTTCGAGGAGGCGGTGCACACCCACACCTTCCAATATGTGGTCGACAGCCTGGGCCTGGACGAGGGCGAGCTGTTCAACATGTATCGCGAGGTGCCGTCGATCACCGACAAGGCGGCCTGGGCGCTGCGCTATACCCAGAACCTGTCCGACCCGTCCTTCCAGACCGGCACGCCGGCCTCGGACCAGGCCTTCCTGCGCGACCTGGTGGCCTTCTACGTCATCTTCGAGGGCATGTGGTTCTACACCGGCTTCGCCCAGATCCTGTCGCTCGGCCGGCGCAACAAGATGGTCGGCATCGCCGAGCAGTACCAGTACATCCTGCGCGACGAGTCGATCCATCTGAACTTCGGCATCGACGTCATCAACCAGATCAAGATCGAGAACCCGCATCTCTGGACCGCCGCGTTCCAGGAGGAACTGCGGCGGATGCTGGCCGAGGCGGCGGAGCTCGAGGCCGCCTATGGCAGGGACACCATGCCGCGCGGCTTCCTCGGCCTGAATGCGGCGCTGTGCGAGCAGTACATGCACGTCATCGCCAACCGCCGCTGCGCCCAGCTCGGCCTGGCCCCGGTCTTCGCCGAGACCGAGAACCCGTTCCCCTGGATGTCCGAGGCGATGGATTTGAAGAAGGAGAAGAACTTCTTCGAGACCCGGGTGATCGAATACCAGAATGGCGGCGCGTTGAGCTGGGATTGAGGAAGGGGGCAGCCCGCTACCCTTCACTGTCATTGCCGGGCTTGACCCGGCAATCCAGAAAATGTCGACAGTCTCTGGATGCCCGGGTCAAGCCCGGGCATGACAGAAAGTGGCAACGATGGTGCTCAAGGCGGGCAGGGCTATGACGGTCCTCGGCCTGAGCGCGGAGGCCCGCCGCCGGGCGCTCTCGGCCGGCCCCTCCGGCGCGGCCTGGCTCGCCGGGCTCGACGATCTCGTCCGTGGCCTCGCGGCGGACTGGGGACTGTCGGCGCTCCGGCCGCTGCCGGGCGGCACCGCCGCGTTTGTGGCGGAGGCGCGGATGGCGGACGGCCGGCCTGCAGTGCTGAAGCTCGCGGTGCCTGGGCTGGACCCGGCGGCCGGCGGGCTGCGCACGCTGCTGCTGGCCGAGGGACGGGGCTATGCCCTGGTCTACCGCCACGACCGGGCGCGGGACGCGATGCTGCTGGAGCGGCTGGGCGGCCGGCTCGCCGATCTCGGCCTGCCGGTGGAGGCGCAGATCGACGCTATCTGCACCGCGCTGCTGCAGGCCTGGCGGCCGCTGCCGGCAGGGGAGGGCGGGTTCATGAGCGGCGCCGAAAAGGCCGACAGCCTCGCCGCCTTCATCCGCGCCACCTGGCAGGATCTCGGCCAACCCTGCACGGCCCAAGCCGTCGACACCGCCTGCCGCTTCGCCGAGCTGCGCCGCCGCGCCTATGACCCGGCCGCCGCGATCCTGGCCCATGGCGACGCCCACGCCTGGAACACGCTCGCCGTCCCCGACGAGCCCGGGCGGTTCAAATTCGTCGATCCCGAAGGCCTGGTCATCGAGCGCGCCTACGACCTGGGCATCTCGCTGCGCGAATGGGGCGCCGAGCTCTTGGCCGGCGACGCGGTGGCGCTCGGCCGCGCCCGCTGCCTCGGCCTGGCCCGCCGCACCGGGGTCGCGCCCGGGCCGATCTGGCACTGGGGCTTCATCGAGCGGGTGTCGACCGGCCTGGTCCAGCTGCTGCTCGGCCTCGAGGCCGGGGGGCGGGAGTTCCTGCAGGTCGCCGACCTCTGGGCCGCGGCCGATCCGCCGGGCTGGGCCTGAGCCGCAGGCGATCTCCTGCGTTCAAGCCGAAGGACGGCGTTGCCTCCGGCCCGGGTCGAGCCTAGCGTTCAGGCCGGACCGGCGGGCGAGGGGGCGGGGGGATGCAGCGCATCTTGATCCTGGGCGCGGGGTTCGCCGGGCTGTGGGCCGCGGTCGGCGCGGCGCGGGCGCTCGACGTATTCGGCATCGGGCCCGACCGGGTCGAGGTGACGCTGGTCAACCGCGACGCCTGGCACGGCATCCGCGTGCGCAACTACGAGGCCGACCTCGACGCGATCCGGGTGCCCCTGGCCTCGGTGCTCGACCCGATCGGCGTGCGCCTGGTCGAGGGCGAGGTCGCGGATATCGATCTCGCCCAGCGCAGCGTCCGATGCGCGGTCTTGGGGGCGGAGACGGCGCTGCCCTATGACCGGCTGGTCTTCGCGCTCGGCAGCGGCCTCGCCCGGCCGGCGATCCCGGGGCTCGCCGAGCGCGGCTTCGACATCGACCCCTTCGCCGGCGCCCGCCGCCTCGCCGACCACCTGGCCGGGCTGGGCGGGCGGCCGGCCTCGCCGGGGCGCGACACCGTCCTGGTCGTCGGCGCCGGGCTGACCGGGATCGAGGCCGCGACCGAGATGGCGGACCGGATCGGGCAGGCGGGCCGGGTGATCCTGGCCGACCATGCGCCGCAGGTCGGCTCCGACATGGGCGTCAGCGCCCGGCCGGTGATCGAGACGGCCCTGGCCGCGCTCGGCGTCGAGACCCGGATGGGCGTGTCGGTCGCGGCGGTGGATGCCGGCGGGGCGACGCTGTCGACCGGCGAGGCGATCCCGGCCGCGACCGTGATCTGGTGCGCCGGCATGCGGGCCAGCCCGCTGACCGCCCGGTTCCCGGTGGAGCGTGACCGGCTGGGCCGGCTGCCGGTCGACCCGACCCTGAAGATCACCGGCCGCGAGGCCGAGTTCGCGGTCGGTGATTCGGCGCGGGCGATGGTCGACGACAGCCACGCCTCGGTGATGTCCTGCCAGCACAGCCGGCCGATGGGCCGCTTCGGCGGCCACAACGCGGTCGCCGACCTGCTCGGCCGGCCGCTGCTGCCGCTGCGGATCGAGTGGTACACCACCATCCTCGACCTCGGCTCCTGGGGCGCCGTCTACACCGAGGGCTGGGACCGGCAGGTGGCGGCGCAGGGGGCTGCGGCGAAGCAGACCAAGCAGATCATCAACCGCCAGCGCATCTACCCGCCGCTGACCGGCGACCGCCGCGCCATCCTCGACGCGGCCGCCCCGGTGATCCAGGCGCCGCCGCAGCGCTTCCGCTGAGGCTCAGCCCAGGCTGACCAGCGCCGAAGCCGCGGTCTCGTCGGTGATCAGCCCCTGCAGCAGGCCGCGGCTCAGCACGGCGTGGATCGCCGGCACCTTGACCGCGCCGCCGGCGATGGCGATGGCCGGGCGCCGGGCGACGGCGTCGAGCGGCAGCCCGATCACCCGGTCGCGCAGCGGCGAGGGCAGGATCTGCCCCTCGGCATCGAGGAAGTTGCCCAGCACCTCGCCGATCGCCCCGGCCTGCCGCAGCGCCTCGTATTCGGCGCGGGTGACCACCTTGTCGTGCAGCACCGGCGCGCTGTCGTCGAGCTGGCCGATGCCGATCAGGATCGCGTCGGCCCGCGCCGCCAGTGCCATGATCTCGCGGAACGGCTTCTGCTCCTCCAGCACCCGCCGGTCCTCGGCGCTCTCGGCGATCAAGGGCGCCGGCATCAGGAAGCGCTGGGCCCCCAGCCGATCGCCGAGGCGCATCACCACGTCGAACGGGTTGTAGGAGGAATCGCGGGCGATGTTGCCGGTGACCGAGACCACCTGGTGCTGCGGCCGCGGCGACGACGCCATCTCCTCCACCGCCGCGCGCACGCTGCGGCCGTTGCCGACGCCGATCACCAGCGGCGCGTCGGTGTCGACCAGCCGCTCGATCCAGGTGGCCCCGGCGATCGCCAGCGCCGGCAGGTTGGGCTGGGCCGGCGCCACCGGGTCGGCCGGCACCACCTCGCAGAAGCGCAGGCCATGGCGGCGGGCGATGCGCTCGCCCAGCTCCATGCAGGCCGCGATCGGGTGGTCGATGCGGACCTTGACCATGCCCTCCTGCGCGGCGAAGGCCAGCAGGCGCTGCGCCGCCATGCGCGAGACGTTGAGCCGCCGGGCGATCTCGTCCTGGGTCAGGCCCGAGACATAGGACAGCCATGCCGCCCGCGCCGCCTGGTCTCGCTTCCTCTCCGCCTGGTCGATCCCCGGCATCCGCCACGCTCCGCGCCGTTCCTTCCACACCATCTCCGCCGATCGGGGCGTCCGGCGCAACGGTGGCGTGCAGTGATTGCGGTTCGCCGGCACCGCCACTGCGGCGATGATGCCTGCTCCGGCCCGTGTCGAAAGGCTTGACCGCAACGCTGCGGAACGGTTCCTTCCGGCCGGAAGGAAGCACGAATCCCGCCTGGCGAACAGGCGGGCGAGGAAGGGGCAGATGATGATTCGGTGGGCTCTGGTGCTGGCGGTGGCGCTGGCGCCGCATGTCGCGGCGGCCGCGGCCAAGCCGACGCCGGTGGCGGCGGAGGACAAGGTCCACGCCCAGCTGCGCCTGGCTCTGGAGCGGGCGGAGGCCGAGCTGGCCGCGGCACCCTCGGCAATTCCCGTCGGCACGCTCAAGCCCAGCGCCGTCGACCCGCGCGTGCCGCTGCTGCGCCAGCGGCTCGACGCCATGGGCATCGCGCTGCCCGAATCCATGCCCGCGGTGGCCGAGGCCGCCATTGCCCAGCCAGAGGCGGTTTCGGCGACGGCCGTGGCGGCGACTGGGCCGGAGCTGGTCGGCCCGGTGGCGCCGGCCACCCTGGTCTATGACGAGGCGCTGACCCAGCGGGTGAAGCTGCTGCAGTCGCGCTGGGGCCTGCGCGACGACGGCGTGGTCGGCCGCCGCACGCTGCGGGCGCTGAACTTCACCCCGGCGGACGAGGCGGCGTCGCTGCGCCAGACCCTGGCCCGCTGGCAGCCGCCGCCGGCGCGCGGCAAGTCGATCACGGTCAATGTCCCCACCGCCGAGATCATCGCCTTCGAGAACGGGGTCGAGGTGCTGCGCACCCGCGCCGTGGTCGGGTCGCCGCTGACCCAGACGCCGCTGATCCAGTCCAACATGATCGCGGTCAAGTACAACCCGGACTGGACCGTGCCGCCCGGCCTGACCAAGAAGTACAAGGCCCAGATGGCGGCCGGCCAGTATGACGACATGCGCAAGCACGGTGTCGTGGTGAAGACGCCGGAGGGCCAGACCTTCGACCCGGCCCAGGTGCCGCCGGACATGGTCGGCACCATGGGCTGGAAGTTCTGGCAGCCGCCGGGCGACGACAACGCCCTCGGCCTGCTCAAGTTCGAGCTCGACAACGACCAGGCGATCTACCTGCACGACACCAACAACCGCCGGCTGTTCGCCACCGACAACCGGGCGGTGTCGAACGGTTGCATCCGGGTCGAGAACTATCTCGGCCTGGCCGCCTGGGTGCTGGGCACCGACATCCCGGCGGTGGAGGCCGGGATCGCCACCGCCAAGACCCATTTCGCCCGGGTGCCCAGCCGGATCCCGGTGCGCATGACCTACTACCTGGCCTATCCCGACGTGGCGGGCGGCATCCGCTACGGCGAGGACGTCTACAGCATGGCCGAGGGCAGCTAGTGGATCACATCTGACACTTGAATCCGGCAAGGGATTCCCATGGGATTGGGGCGTGCGAGTCTGGCGTACGCGCCCCGGGATATCGATCACGCAGTCCCGCTCAGCGGCATGTCGAATACCAGCAATCCGGGAGCATCCAGCGGCAACTGCGCCGCGACCTCACCGGCGGGATTCAAGACCGCAGTCGGCCCCCACGCGACCCAGCCATCACGCTCGCCGGTCACATCGGCCGACATCAGCCAGAGGCCGGTCTCGCGACATCGTTCGCCGCGCACTGTGTTGTGCTTGGCCTTCCATTCAGCGGCGGCCTGTCGCGGAAGCATGTTGTTGGCTGGACAGATGAGCAGCGACGCTCCCTGTTGCGCGACGCTCATCGCGGCGCTGGCGAAGTTGGTGTCGAAGCAGATGTTGATCCCGAAACGCAGACCGCCGATGTCGAAGATCTGGACGTCGTCCCCGGGGTGAAAGCATTGTTCCCGCCCCAGCAGGTGTCTCTTGCGGTAGCGCCCCACCAGGGTTCGTTGATGGATGACAGCGGCAGTGTTGTAGAGCCTTTCGCCCTCCGCCTCGATCAGGCCAACAACGATCATCGGCGCGTTCTCGGGGAGTTGCCGCATGAGTGTCGAAAAGTGCGGCGAGGTGAGGTCGAACGCATTGCGGCGCGCGGCCTCTCCTTCAGTCAGATAGCCCTGCAGGAAGCCCTCGGGCCAACACACCAGTCGAGCGCCAGCCTCCATGGCCGCCTCGGTGACGTCTGCCAGATAGGCGAGCGCACCCGGCATGTCCTCCCGGAATTCCGGTGTCTGAGCGGCTGCGATCCGGACGGTTTTGATCGCGTCTGTCATGGCGTGACGATAGCCCAGTACGGGCAGCTTTCCACCCGACTCCGTCATTCGGAAGGTCCGCTCGTCAGCCGGGAACGAAGCGTCAGATTCTCACCACTAGGGCAGGGGGGCTCGCCGCTGGCCTTCTTTAGTCCGGAATCGGCACCGGCTCTATGTGCCAGATGTCACGGCAGTATTCGCGGATCGAGCGATCGGAGGAAAACCAGCCCATCCGGGCCACGTTCAGGATCGACGAGCGCGTCCAGCGCTCGGGGTCGCTCCACGCGCGGCCGACCTCCTCCTGGCATTCGACATAGGAGCGGTAGTCGGCCAGCAGCATATACGGGTCGGACCCGAGCAGATTGTCGACGATCGGCTTGAACAGCTCGCGGTCGCCGTTGGCGAACGCCCCGTCGGCGATCGCGTCGACCACGGCCCGCAGCTCGTCGTCCGACTGGTAGTGATCATAGGGTCGATAGCCCTGGGCGAGCCGCCGCTGGACGTCCTCCACCGTCATGCCGAACAGGAAGAAGTTCTCAGCGCCGACGGCGTCGCGGATCTCGACATTGGCGCCGTCGAGCGTGCCGATCGTGAGCGCACCGTTCAGCGCGAACTTCATGTTGCCGGTGCCCGACGCCTCCTTGCCCGCCGTCGAGATCTGCTCCGAGAGATCCGCGCCCGGGAAGATCCGCTGGCTGTGCTTCACGTTGTAGTCCGGCACGAACAGGACGCGAAGCCGGCCGGCGACGCCGCGGTCATGGTTCACGATGTCGGCCACGGAGTGGATCAGCTTGATGATCCGCTTCGCCATCATGTAGCCGGGCGCGGCCTTCCCCGCGAACACGACCGTGCGCGGCGGCGCGCCGTATCCGGGGTCGCGCTTCAGGCGGTGATACAGCGTGATGACGTGCAGCAGGTTCAGGTGCTGCCGCTTGTACTCGTGGAAGCGCTTGACCTGGATGTCGAACAGGCTCGCCGGGTCTGATGTGACTCCCGTCTTCCCTTGAATCTCCGCCGCGAGCGCCTCCCGGTTTCGCCGCTTCACGCGTCGCCACTCTTCGCGGAACGCCGGGTCGTCCGCCATCGGCTCCAATGCGCGCAGCTGCTCCAGGTCGCGCGTCCAGCCATCCCCGATCGCGTCCGTCACCAGCGTCGTCAGCCCGGGATTCGTCAGCATGATGAATCGCCGAGGGGTCACGCCATTCGTCACATTCAGGAACTTCTCCGGCCACAGCTCGCTGAAATCGCGCAGCACGTCGTGCCTGAGAAGCTCGCTGTGAAGGGCGGCGACGCCGTTGATCGCATGGCTTCCGACGCAGGCGAGATGCGCCATCCTGACCGACCGGTCGCCCGATTCGTCGATCAGCGAGAGCCTTCGCTCGCGATCATGGTCGCCCGGATGCCGCGACCTGACCTCGTCGAGGAATCGGCGGTTGATCTCGTACACGATCTCGAGATGCCGCGGCAGGACGCGTCCGAACAGGCCGACCGACCATTTCTCGAGCGCCTCCGGAAGCAAGGTGTGGTTGGTGTAGCTCATCGTCTGCCGCGTGATGTCCCACGCCGGCTCCCAATCCATGCCATGGTCGTCGACGAGGAGGCGCATCAGCTCGGCGACCGCGAGCGCCGGGTGCGTGTCGTTGAGCTGAACCGTGTACTTCTCGTGGAAGCGCGAAAGGTCGGGCGCCGTCTGCCGGTAGATGCGGATCATGTCCTGCAGCGCGCAGGAGACCAGGAAGAACTGCTGTTCGAGGCGGAGCTGCTTGCCCTCCAGGCCGGTATCGTTCGGGTACAGCACCTTGCTGATCGTCTCGGAGGCGACCTTCTCCTCCACGGCGCCGTAGTAGTCGCCGGTGTTGAAGGAGTCGAACTCGAAGGAGTTGACCGCTTCCGCGCTCCACAGGCGGAGCAGGTTCGCCGTGTTGACCCGGTATCCGAGGATCGCGGTATCGTGGGCGATGCCCCTGACGAGACGCGCGGGATGCCAGCGGACGCGATAGCGGCCGGTCTCGTCCGCGTACGGCTCCGTATGGCCCCCGAAACCGACATTGATCGCGATCTCGGGGCGCGAGATCTCCCACGGATTGCCGAGGCGAAGCCATTTGTCCGCGATCTCCGCCTGCCAGCCGTCGCGGATCTGCTGGTCGAAGATCCCGAATTCGTAGCGGATGCCGTAGCCGATCGCCGGGATCTCCAGCGTCGCCAGCGAGTCGAGATAGCAGGCCGCGAGGCGCCCGAGGCCGCCATTGCCGAGGCCCGGCTCTTCCTCCTGGTCGAGCAGCTTCTCGAAATCGAAACCGAGCTCCTCCATCGCCTGCTTCGCCGTGTCGAACGCCCCGAGGTTGAGGAGGTTGTTGCCCAGATGCGGGCCCAGCAGGAACTCGGCGGACAGATAGCAGGCCGTGCGCACCTGCTTTCGGTAATAGGTCTCGGACGTCTTGACCCAGCGGTCGAGTAGCCGGTCGCGCACGCTGTAGGCGAGCGCGAGGTACTTGTCATTCGCGGTAGCGGTCGCCGGGAAGCGGCCCAGGACGTAGTAGAGGTTTCTGTGGAACGCCCGCTTCCAGGCCTCGACCTCGGTGTCGCCACCCACGTCGTCGGCCATCGCGAGATCGTCGAGACGCTCGATCGCCATCGGAGTCCTCCCTCCAGCCGTGCGTGCCGTCGCTGCATCGGGAACAATGCCCGGCACCGCCGCCGGGGAGTATGCACCCTGGACCGCGACCGCTTCATGACTGCCGGCGAAGGCCTGAAGGATCATCGGCCATATCGATGCGAATTTAGCTGGAATTCGTTGTGAGCCGCCTCGCTGATCCAGCGGATGCACGGGCCGCGCGAATCATGCTCTAAGCGATTCATCGGACTCACGAACTCCTTCCTGGATCGCGCGCGACAGCATCGGCCAGGTCACCGTCGAAACGACGACGGTCCGCGACGGCGCGCCCGGGGTGGCCATTGCAACGGAGCCGGAAAGCCATGCAGCGGATCAGCCGACTGTCTCGTCCTGTCATCGCGTCGCTTCGCCCGACCCTTGCCGTCCTCCTCATCGCCACCCCGGCGCTGGCGGCGGATTACCAGCCGCTCGAGACCTTCGCGCCGCGGGAGATGGGGCAGGCGGTCAACGCCTATCGGTCGGGCAACGGCGCGCCCGGCCCGGACTACTGGCAGAACCGCGCCGACTACCGGATTCAGGCGACGCTTGACCCCAAGACCCCGTCGCTGAGCGCCGAGGAGGTGATCGCCTACACCAACAACAGCCCGGACGCACTCGGCGAGCTGTGGCTGCAGCTCGACCAGAACATGTACCGGCCGGACAGCCGCAGCGTCTTCGCCTCCGGCAAGCCGAGAAAGGGCGCCTCCGACGGCTACGTGCTGGACGAGGTCGCCATCGAGCGCGACGGCAAGACCACGCCGGTGTCGGTGCAGGTCAGCGACACCCGCGGGCGCATCCCGCTCGGCACGCCGCTGGCGCCGAAGGGCGGCCAGCTCAAGCTCCACATCCGCTACCATTTCACCATTCCGGGCGAGGAATGGGGCGGCCGCATGGGCTGGGGCAAGGCCAAGGACGGCCCGATCTACAGCCTGGCGCAATGGTACCCGCGGATGCAGGTCTATGACGACATCCGCGGCTGGGACACGCTGCCCTTCCTGGCCCAGGAGTTCTACCTGGAATACGGCGATTTCGACTACGAGATCACGGTGCCCAGCACCATGATCGTCGCCGGCTCGGGCGAACTGAAGAATCCCGATCAGGTCCTGACCCGGGACCAGCGCGCCCGGCTCGACAAGGCCCGCGCCAGCGACGCGACGGTGACGATCATCGGCCCGCAGGAGATCGGCGACGCGGCGACGCGGCCGAAGACCGACGGCACGCTGACCTGGCATTTCGCGATGCAGCACACGCGCGACGTGGCGCTGTCGATCTCGCCGACCTTCGCCTGGGACGCGGCCCGCATCAACCTGCCGGACCACAAATCGGCGCTGGCGATGTCGTTCTATCCGGCCGAGAGCCAGGGCGCCGACCGCTGGGGCCGGTCGACCGAATATCTGAAGGACTCCGTCGAGCGCTTCTCCGCCCGCTGGTACCCCTATCCCTGGCCGGTCGCGGTCAATGTCGCGGGGCCCGACAACATCGCCGGGATGGAATATCCGGGCCTCCTGTTCGACGGCATCAGCGACGCGGGCAAGACCCTGTTCTGGATCACCGCCCATGAGATCGGCCACACCTGGTTCCCGATGATCGTCGGCTTCGACGAGCGCCGCGACGCCTGGATGGATGAGGGCTTCAACACCTTCATCGACGTCTACCAGTCGGACGAGTTCAACCAGGGCGAATACGCCCCCAAGCGCGACAGCGAATATGCGCCGGGCGGCGGCAACCCGGCCGACGAGATCCTCGCCGTGCTCAAGGACCCCGACGCGCCGGTGATCCTGTCGCGCGCCGACACGATCATCGAGACGTACCGCCACCCGGTGACCTACTTCAAATCGGCCTTCGGTCTGATTCTGCTGCGCGAGGAGATCCTCGGGCCCGAGCGCTTCGATGCCGCCTTCCGCGACTTCATCGCCGTCTGGGCCTTCAAGCATCCCAAGCCGGCCGACTTCTTCCGGTTCATGGACAGCGCTGCCGGCGAGGACCTGTCCTGGTGGTGGCGCGGCTGGTACGACCACAACTGGTCGCTCGACCTCGCCATCGGCAAGGTCCAGCCGGGCGATGCGGCCAGGGGCACGGTGATCACCATCGAGGCCAGGGACAAGCTGATCATCCCCGCGACCCTGCGCGTCGATTTCACCGATGGCAGCCACCGCGACTATCGCCTGCCGGCCGAAAGCTTCATCCGCCAGGCGGCAACGACCGTGACGACCGAGCCCGGCAAGACGGTCGCACAGGTGATCCTCGATCCCGACCACAAGCTGCCGGACGAGGACCGCACCGACAACGTCTGGAAGGCCCGCACGCATTAGAGCGGGATGGGTTCGGCCAGATCTGGTTATCCTGACCGCACCAAGGCGGTGAGTTGTTGCCTCTCCCGCTTGCGAGACCTTTTCAGAACAACTGAATCCGCTCCTTTCTAGTCCCCCTCCCCTTGCGGGAGGGGGCAGGGGGAGGGGTCTGCGCGCGTCCGCGCGCGAATGGGCAAAGGGCAAGCTTTGCCGGTTGGGGCCATTTCACCAGAGTTCAGGCGACTCTGTCGCGCCCGCACCGTTGCGGATGGTCCGGGCATGGGCTCCCGCGAATCCCGGACTCAGCCGGCGGACGGCGGCACGCCGATCAGCCGGTAGAACGCTGCCGCCTGCGGTGGCCCCTCCGGCCAGGCGGGGACCTGCGGGTCGAGCGTCAGCCAGGGCTGCTTCCGCCTCGTCCACATATGGGCGACCACGGCCAGGCGATGGCTGTCGTCGAAGGTGCCGGCCCGGATCGCCACCAGGCCCGGGCGCGAACTGTTGGTGTTGGTGACCCGGGTGAAGCAGGCCGGGCAGGCGACCTGGTGCGAGATCCGGCTGCCGTCGGCGCTGGGCAGGTCGAATCGGCCGACCGGGCCGGTGCAGGCGAACCGGTCCTGCGCCACGATCGCCTGCTGGCTGAAGGCGCTGCCGCTCCAGGTCTGGCAGTCCAGGCAGTGGCAGGCATAGGTCAGGGGCAGGCGCTCGGTATCGAGCCGCCAGCGCACGGCGCCGCAGCGGCACCCTCCTTCGATCCCGGCCAATTTGCCCTCCTGCATCGTCTGCGGGCCCGAGAATGCGGGATCGGGTCGGGGAAGGGAACGGCCGTTGTCGCGCCTGCCGATCCCTGTCTACCTCGACGGGCAGGGACGATGGGCAACCGGGGGCGCGCGATGGACGCTGCCGAGTTCTGGGCCATTCGTGCCGGAGGCACCGAGATCGAGAATCCGATCTCGCCGCACAAGCTTGACCTGCTGGCGACCATTGCCGGGTCCGCGACGGCGCGCGACGAGGCCGTGGACCTCCACGCGCCCGACCGTCTCCAAAGGGCGGAAAGCGGAAATGAGCAAAGGCGGTGACAAGGCCCCTGGCTTCGGCCATAACGACCGGTATCAGCGATCAGCTAGCGGCATTGCCGCTCTCGCATGTCCAATCTCTATCGAGCAATTCACGTCTGGCGGCGAGTCGACGCCACCAAGTCGGTTCGTTATGCCTGCTTTGAGAATATATCTCAGAAGGGCTATTGCGTACTTGCGGCAGATTTCTTCAACTTGCCACTAGATCCTCGATTGCAGGCGTGCCAGGACCGCAACCTAATAGAACTTCTGACGGAAGAAGACTTGTCGGAGCGCTGTGAGTGGTTTGCCACGCTTCTGGAAGCCGTCGAGCGCCATGACAGGAACTTTCAAAACTTTTGGGATTCATAGAGTCCGCAACGGGTCGCATGCGGTCCTCCGCGTCCAGAAGCGCGCGATCCTGAGCGTCCTTCGGACCTATTGGAGAGTAGGCCAGTTCCAGGGAAGCAGCTCTTCGATCCGAGAGATCGGGTGGCCATCGGCGATGCGGGCGAGGACGTCGCGCAGCCAGGCTTCCGGATTGAGGCCGTTGACCATGTGTCCACTGCGACCTTGATGGACACCATGATCGTGAGATCGAACCCTTGCTGATAGACGGCTCAGACCGGACGCTTACAGTTAACACATTGTTCTCTTGTATTAATCTGCGATCGTGTTCATGCTACGTTCTATGGACAAGGCGCAGACCGATTCGATTTCGGAAGCCCCGGCCGCTCCCGCGGAGGAGCGGGCGGCGCGGCGTCTGCGCGTGCTCGCCCGGCTGGTCGAGATCCAGATGGAGGTCGCCGAGGCCACCCGCACCGAAGCGGTCGAGGCGCCGCAGCCCGGCGTCGACTATTGCACCCGGATCGCCGGCATCGCCCGGTCGGTGCGTCTGACGCTGCTGCTGGAGGACAAGATGTCCCGCCCGCCCGAGGAGCGGCCGCGGAAGGCCGCGGCCAGATCGGCCGGATCGGCCCGACCGGCCGGGACGACCGACGAGGCGTCGCCCGAGCTGCGGGTGATGCTGGCCATGGGCGCCGCGGTCTATGACGGCGCCGAGACCGAGGACGAGAAGGAAGAGGCTCGCCGGCGCTTCGGCGAAATCCGCGAACGGCTGGAGCGGCCGGAGCAGGCGGAGATGGTCGAGACCTGCCCGGCGCCGGCGGCCGTGGCCCGGCTGTGCCGGATGTTCGGGCTGCCGGAGGAGACGGAGCAATGGCTGGCGGCGGCGGATGCGGCCCTGGCGGAGATGGGCTTCGCGCCGCCGGAGACGGCGGCCGCCGACCCAGGCCCGGCCCTGGACCAGGCCAGGATCCGGCGCCGGCTGCGGGTGATCATGGCGTTGGGCGCCGCGATCGAGGCCGAGAGCCAGGACGAAGAGGAAAACGACCGCCGCTTCTGCGAGATGGCCGTGCAGATGGACCGGCCGGAGGAGATGGAGATCGCCGAAAGCTGCCCGGCGGTGGACGCCGTGGCCCGGCTGTGCCCGAGATTCGGCCTGCCGCCGGAGCAGGCGGAGCGCTGGGTCGCGGAGTCGGACGAGTTCCTGGCTAGGCGGGACCTGCCGCCGGTGGACCTGCCCGAGCCTCGCTCAGCCGCCGTCAGCCGCCGCAAGCCGCCGGACACGGGATGACTGCCGGCGCGTCGCACTCACCCCATCCGCCCATTTTCGGCATCATGAGCGCAGCCTTCCACACTCCCCCTCCCCCTGCGGGAGGGGGTTGGGGGAGGGGCTGCGCGCGTCGGCGCGCTTGTGGCGAGTCTTCGTCCGGCAGTCGGGGGCTGCAGCCACCCATCGCCGGCTCCGGCGGGGCCAAACCCCTCCCCCTGCCCCCCTCCCGCAAGGGGAGGGGGAGGGTAAAATCATCGCCCGGAGGCTCGGAACAGCAAGAGGCGCCCCTCAAGCCGCCGCGATGCGCCGGCCCTTCAGTTCGAAGCCGCCGCCGTCCAGCCGGTGCAGGGCCGGGGCCGCGGCCAGCAGCTCGCGGGTGTAGTCGTGCCGTGGATGGTCGAACACCGTGTCGCGCGGCCCGGACTCGACGATCTTGCCGGACTGCATCACCGCCACCCGATCCGCTACCTGCTCGACCGCGCCCAGATCGTGCGACACGAACAGGCAGGCGAAGCCGTAGCGCTCCTGCAGCGCCCGGAACAGCTCCAGGATCTGCTTCTGCACCGTCATGTCGAGCGCCGAGACCGGCTCGTCGGCGATGACGAAGGCCGGACGGCGGATGATCGCCCGGGCGATCGCCACGCGCTGGCGCTGCCCGCCCGACAGCTGGTGCGGATAGCGCCTGGCATGGTCCGGCGTCAGGCCGACATCGACCAGGGTCTCGGCCAGCCGGTCCGCCTTCTGCTTGGCCGTCATCTCCGGCGCCAGCCGCAGCGGCTCGGCCACGATCGGGCCGATCCGCATCCGCGGGTCGAGCGAGGAGTACGGGTCCTGGAAGATCATCTGGCAGTTCAGCCGATGGTCCCGCGCCGCCTCGCCCTGGCGCGCGCCATGGACGTCCTGGCCACGGAACCGGATTCGGCCGGCGGTCGGCTTCAGCAGACCGACGATGGCGCGGCCCAGCGTGGTCTTGCCGCTGCCGCTGCCGCCGACCAGCGCCACCGTCTCGCCCGGATGGATCGCCAGGCTGACCCCGTCCACCGCCCGCTTCGGCGGGGTGCGCGAGAACAGCCGCTGCCGGCCGGCATGGTCGATGGTGACGTCCTCGACCGCGATCAGCGGCGCGCTCTGGTCGACCGGCGGCCGGGCGGTGCCGCGCTTCGGCAGCGCGTCCAAGAGCTTGCGGGTGTAGTCGTCGCGCGGGCTGAGCAGGACTTGTTCCGTCGGGCCGCCATCGACCGCGCGGCCGCGCTGCAGCACCACCACATGGCGGGCGTAGCGGGCCACCATCGCCAGGTCGTGGCTGATCATCAGCACCGCGGTGCCGTTCTCGCGCGTCAGCTCGACCATCAGGTCCAGCACCTCGCGCGCCACCAGCGTGTCCAGCGCCGTGGTCGGCTCGTCGGCGATCAGCAGCGCCGGCTTGGTCAGCATCACCGAGGCCAGCATGATCCGCTGCCGCATGCCGCCGGAGAACTCGTGCGGATAGGCCGACAGGCAGCGCTCCGGATCGGCGATGCGGATCCGCTCCAGCATCGCCAGGCTGCGGCGCCGGATCTCGGCGTCGTCCAGGCGCAGATGCAGCTTCAGCGCCTCGGCCATCTGCCGGCCGATCGGCATCGCCGGGTTCAGCGACACCATCGGCTCCTGGAACACCATGCCGATGCGGGCGCCGCGGATCTTCCGCAGGCCCTTGGGCGGCAGCGTCGCCAGGTCCTGGCCGTCGAAGCGGACGCGGCCCGCGATCCGCTGCATCGGCGGCGGCAGCAGGTCCAGCACGGCGCGCGCCGCCATGGTCTTGCCGCTGCCGGATTCGCCGACCAGCGCCAGCATCTCGCCGGCCGGCAGGGCGAAGCTCAGGTCGTCGACCACCAGCGGGCCGCCGTCGCCGGCGCGGATGGTCAGGTGCTCGACCGAGAGGAGGGGGCTCATCGCTGCATCCTGGGGTCGAGCCGGTCGCGGATCGCGTCGCCGAACAGGTTGATGCCGAGCAGGGTGAGGGAGATGCACAGGCCGGGGAAGATGCCGAGCCAGGGCGAGGTGCCGATATAGGGCCGGCTGGCGGCCAGCATGTTGCCCCAGGTCGCGGCCGGCGGCGGCACGCCGAGGCCGAGGAAGCTGAGCGCGCTTTCCGACAGCAGCACCCAGCCGAACATGCTGGTGGCCAGCACGGTCAGGGGGGCGATGCAGTTCGGCAGCACGTGCCGGGCCATGGTGAACAGCTCGGCATTGCCCATGATCTGCGACGCCTCGACGTACTCGCGGCCGCGGATCGACAGCACCGTGCCGCGCACCACGCGGACCACCGAGGGCATGTAGGCCAGGCCGAGAGCCAGGATGATGCCGTATTTGTTGGCGCCGAGCACCGCCATGATGCCGAGCGCCAGCAGGATGCCGGGGAAGGCCAGCAGCGCGTCGTTGAACATCATGATGATGCGGTCGACCCAGCCGCGCATGTAGCCGGTCAGCACGCCGATCAGCGTGCCGCCGGTGACCGCGGTGGCGACCGTCAGCAGGCTGATCCAGCTGCTGGTGGCGGCGCCGCTCATCGCCCGGCTCAGCACGTCGCGGCCGAACTCGTCGGTGCCCAGCCAATGCGCGGCCGAGGGCGCCTTGAACCGCGACAGGATGTCGATCTTCAGCGGGTCGTAGGGCGACCACACCACGCTCAGCAGCGCGGTCGCGATCAGCACGCCGATGATCAGCCCGCCGATCGCCGCATTGGCGCGGATCCGGCGCCGCTTCGGCAAAGCGAGGGTGGTGGGGGAGTCAGCCTGCGCGCTCATGCCGTCACCCGCGGGTCGAACAGGGGATACAGGAGGTCGACGAACAGGTTCACCACGACATAGATGCCGGCGACGAACAGCAGGCAGCCCTGCACCACCGGATAGTCGCGGGCATAGATCGAATCGACCAGCAGGCGGCCGAGGCCGGGGATGGTGAACACGGTCTCGACCACGGCGATGCCGCCCAGCAGGTTGCCCAGCATCAGCCCGATCAGCGTCCAGGTCGGGGCGAAGGCGGTGCGGAAGGCGTGGCGCCACAGCACCGCGCTCTCCGACAGCCCTTTGGCCCGGGCGTGGGTAATGTATTCCAGCCGCATCACCTCGATGGTGCTGGCCCGTGCCATGCGGATGATCACCCCGGTCTCGACCAGCACTAGCGTCGCCACCGGCATGATCATGTACAGCAGGGCGGCGCCGGCATCCTCGCCGAACGGGACATAGCCGATGACCGGCAGCCAGCCGAGCTTCAGCCCGAACAGCAGCAGCATCAGCAGGCCCAGCCAGAAGCTCGGGATCGACAGCAGCAGCGTGGCGCCGGAGATCACGGTCAGGTCCAGCGCGCTGTCCTGCCGCCAGGCGGCGATCATGCCGGCGGGCACGGCGACCAGGCTGGCCAGGGCCACAGCCGCCAGCACGATGGTGGCGCTGACCGAGAACCGGTCCAGGATCAGCGGCAGCACCGCCTGGCCGGTGCTGATCGAGGTGCCGAAATCGCCGGACAGGACGTTGCCGAGCCAGTACAGGAACTGCACCGGGATCGAGTGGTCCAGCCCGAGCGACCGGCGCAGGTCGGCGACGGAGGACGGGTCCGCCATGTCGCCGAGCATCAGCGTCACCGGGTCGCCCGGGATCAGCCGGATCATGGCGAAGACGGTGATGGCGACGATCAGCAGCGTCGGCACCGCCATGCCCAGGCGTTGCAGCAGGAAGCGAAGCATCGCGGCCTCCCCCGAGCGCGTCGGTTCAGTTCTTGATCGCCACGTTCCACAGCCGCGGCTTCGACGCCGCCCAGGGCTTGTAGCCCTCGAGCCGGTCGGAGACCGCGGCGATGTCGGCGCCATTATAGGTCACGATCAGCGGCACGTCGGCGATCTGCATCTGGTGCAGCTTGTCGAAGATCGCCTGGCGCTGCTTCGGATCGCTGGTCACCATCGCGTCCTGGATCAGCTTCAGCGCCTCGGGGTTCTCCCAGACCTTGCGCGGCTGGGTGTCCTTGGGGCCGGACATCATCTCGTAGCTCAGCGCCGGGTCCATGCGGGCGGAGTAGCTGAACGACATGGTCTGGTACTGGCCGGAGGTGTAGCGGTCCAGCTGGGCGCCCCAGTCCAGCACCTCCAGTTCGATGGCGATGCCGGCCTGCTGCGCCAGGGCCTGGGCCAGGATCGCGGTGTCGTAGACGCTCTGGATCTTGCGGTTGACCAGCATCTTGATCGGCTGGCCGGTGTAGCCGGCCTCGGCCAGCAGCGTCTTCGCCTCCTCGATGTTCGGCGTGTAGCCCTGCCGCTCGACGTCGGTGTAGTAGGGGCTGGCGCTCGGCATCACCGAGGGGTTCGCCGGCGAGGTGCCCTGGGTCAGCGCCTGGGCGATCTGGCTGCCGTCGATGGCCAGCGCCAGCGCCCGGCGGATGCGGACATCCTTCAGCAGCGGGTCGCGGGTCTGCAGCAGGATGGCGTTCATCGACAAGGCCTGCGCGAACTCGGTGCGCACGCCCTTCTGGCCGTCGAGCTCCTGCTTGTCCGCGATGCTGACATCCGGCACCAGGTCGATGTCGCCGGACAGCAGCGCCGTCTTCGCCGCCGCCGGGTCGCCGATGATGGTGAAGCGCACGGTCTCGGCCAGCGCCTGCTTGCCGCCGGTGTAGCCGTCGCGCTCACCGCCGCGCGAGGCGTAGTCGGCGAAGCGCTTCAACTGCACGTACTGGGCCGGCTCCCACTTCTCCAGCTTGTACGGGCCGGTGCCGATCGGGGCGATCCACTTGCCGTCCGGCCCGACCGAATCCGGATGGATGATCGCGCCCTCGGCGCAGTCGGTGCGGGCGATGGTGGCCAGGAACAGGGCGCTCGGCGCATTCAGCTTGAACACCACCGTCTTCGGGTCCGGCGCCTCGACCGCCTCGATCTTGATCCGGCCGCGGCCGTCGAGCTCCGGCAGGCAGCGCCATTCGGTCTTGGGATCGAGCCAGCGCTTCCAGCTCCACACCACCTCGGCCGAGGTCATCGGCGCGCCGTTGTGGAACTTGATCCCGTCGCGCAGCGTGAAGGTGTAGGTCTTGCCGTCGTCGGAGACGGCGACGCTGTCGGCCAGCATCGGCCCGACCGAGGCGTCCTCGCGATAGGCGACCAGGCCCTCGACGATGTGCAGGATCACCGCATCGGTGTTGTCGTCGCGCTTGGTGCCGGGATCGGTGCTGCGCAGGTCGCCGTTCAGCTGCACGCGGATGGTGTCGGATGGCGGCGCCGCCCAGGCCGGAATGGACGAGACGAGCGCCGCCGCGAGCGCAAGAAGGGAAAGTCGGGTCATCAGAGCCCCCCTGTGTTGAGGCGTTGCAACAGGCCGGACCGCGTTAGGCCGCGTTCTTCGTCCGGCGGGACAGATCGAGCGAGTAGGTGGTGAAGGTCCGGTTCAGGGCGGGCAGCGGCGCCACCTCCATGGTCCCCTCGGCCGGGCGCATGATCACCATGGCGACGGTGGCCGACAGGTTGGCGCGCGACGACGGCCGCGGCGGCCGGCACACGGCGTAGGGCGTGCCGAAATCGTCGAAGAAGGCCGCCTTCATGTCCTCGGCGGTCAGCCGGCCGCGCTTGGCCTGGAGATGCTGCTGCACCCGCCAGTCGCGGTAGTAGCTCTCGGGCGAGCCCGGGATGCCGGCGTCCTTCAGCTTCGTCAGCGCCACCGGGCTGCGCCAGTGGTTGGCATGGACCAGCAGGCCGTCCTCGGGATACAGCGGGAAGGTCTCGTCCGGCGCGCATTCGAAGTCGATGGCGAAGCCGCCGGCATTGCTCAGGATCATGTTGTTCGAGGCGGATTTCGCCGTCGTCGCCACGATCCGCATCGACAGGGCGAAATGCTCCTGCTCCAGCGCCTTGCGCCGGATCAGCGGCAGCGGCACGCCGACCTCCAGCTTGTAGTCGCGGTCGGATTCCAGGTAGTTCGCGGTGATCGCGGTGCCGGCCGAGTTCAGCCCGTTGCGGGCCAGGCCGCCGGCCTCGGTGAAGGTCAGCACGTCCGGCCCGTCCTCGCGCCGCACCCGCAGCACGATCGCGGTCTCGGCGCATTCCGCCCGCCAGTCCCAGTTCTGGCCGTGGATCAGCTGGCCGTCGGCGCTGGCCGACCCCAGGATCACGGCGCCGGTGCAGCCGTCCGGATCGTCCTCGACCATGCCCTTGCGTCGGTGCGCCAGCTGCATCACCTCGGTGCGGCAGTTGATCAGCGCCACCGCCTCGAAGTCCAGCTCCGCACCCTCGGCGATGCCGCGCATCTCCTCGATCAGCTCGGGCGCGAAATCGTCCATCTTCGGCAGGAAGTCGCTGACGAAGCCGCGGATCTGCGCCCAGTCATAGCCGAGGTCGCGCAGCTGCCGGGCATAGACCTCGACGCTCTTGCGGGTGCGGTCGGCCGCGGCGGCGCCGTATTGCCGGCCGCGCTCGCGCGGCGTGCCGTGGATGTCGACGAAGGGGAAGGGCGTCATGATCGGGGACCCGTTGTCATCGGTTGGTCACACCGTAGTGCACTTTATGGAGATGAAAAACATATTTTTGGGGCATGCTGCGAAGTCGAAAGATTTTTGCGCGCTTGGCGCACGCCCTTTCCCCGCGCCGCGCGATCGTTATCATGAAGGGGCACAGCGTGGAGCACAGCGTGTCAGCGGCGGAAGCGGCGGAGCGGGCGAGCCCGCTGCAATTGGAACTGGCCCGGCAGATCGTCGAGCGGATGCGCGACGAGGCCTGGGGGCCCGGCATTCGGGTGTCGGAGCAGGCCTTGGCCCGCACGCTCGGCGTGTCGCGCTCGCCGATCCGCGGCGCGCTTGACCTCCTGGTGGCGCAGGGCGTGCTGGAGGCGGCATCCGGCCGCGGCTTCGTGGTGCTGCGCCGGCCGGAGGGCGACGAGATCGCCCGGCTGATCCCGCGCTCGGAGGGCGAGGAGGTCTATGTCGCGATCATGACCGACCGGGCCAATGGCCGCCTGCCGCAGGAGGTGTCGGAGGCCGAGCTGATCCCGCGCTACGGCGCCCCGCGCGGGGTGGTGCGCAAGGTGCTGATGCGCTTCGCCGCGGAAGGGCTGGTGCAGCGCCAGCGCGGCCATGGCTGGCGCTTCGTCGACAGCCTGGAGACCGACGAGGCGGTGAACGAGAGCTACCAGTTCCGCATGGTGGTGGAATGCGCGGCGCTGCGGCAGCCCGGCTTCCGCGTCGACCGCGACCGGGTGCAGCAGCTGCGCCGGGCGCATCAGGACATCATGGCCCGGGCCGCCGGCGGCGTCGGCACCGACGAGTGGTTCCGGGTCAACACTGCGTTCCATGAGATGCTGGCGGCGTCGTCCGGCAACCGCTTCTTCCTGCAGGCGGTGCGGCAGCAGAACGCGCTGCGCCGGATGCAGGAATACGCCGATTTCGTGCAACTGCCCCAAGGCCGGGTCGAGCAGTCCTGCCGCGAGCATCTGGCGATCCTCGACGCGCTCGAGGCCGGCGAGGTCGAATGGGCGGCGGCGCTGCTGCACCGCCATCTGGCGCTGGCCGCCGGCACCTATGCCGGCGAGGCCGCGGTGGAGGGCAAGCAGCGGGCCGAGCTGAGCGCATGA
This sequence comes from Inquilinus sp. CA228, assembly GCF_052078665.1. NCBI lineage: Bacteria > Pseudomonadati > Pseudomonadota > Alphaproteobacteria > Rhodospirillales > Rhodospirillaceae > Inquilinus > Inquilinus sp. CA228. The sequence goes on from NZ_JBQJIK010000018.1 coordinate 69,829, forward strand.
CGGCAGTCGTGCCCTACCGCATCCGCCCGGGCCGCCCCGACGAGGTCCAGGCCGTCCGCGTCATCGAGGTCGCGGCCGCGTCGCAGTTCCGCGGCATCGGCCTGCCTAAGATCGCGGCGCTCGACCCGGCGGAACGGCAGGAGGTGATGCTGCGGGCGCAGCAGGGACGGCTGCTGGTCATGGCCGACGCCGCCGACCGGCCGGTCGGCTTCGCCCTGTTCAGCGAGATCGACGGCACCCTGCACATCGAGGAGCTGGACGTCCATCCCGACCATGCCCGCCGCGGCCTGGGCGCGGCCCTGATCGAGCGGCTCGACGCCGTGGCCCGGGAGCGGGGGCTGCCGGAGCTGACCCTGTCGACCTTCCGCGACGTGCCCTGGAACGCGCCCTACTACGCCCGCCTCGGCTTCCTGCCGATGCCGGACGAGGCGCTCGGCCCCGGCCTCGCTGCGATCCGCGACATGATCGCCGACAAGGGCATCGACATCATCCCGCGCCTGTTCATGCGGCGGCCGGTGGCCCCCTGAAGCGGAGCTCGATCGGGCCGAAGAAGGGTAGGTCATCTCTCGACCCTTTGGGATAGTGCCCAGTTCGGCGAGGCGACCTATGCAACGGGTGCGAGTGTCTCGCTGCTGTCCGTGTCGATCTGACCGCCACCCGTGACGGCATTGGACTCGCGAATGAGATCGATGAACGCACGCAGGCCGGCGGGAATATGGCGCCGCCCGGAATAGTACAGAGAGAGCCCCGGGTAGGACGTCATCCAATCCTCCAGCACAGGCACGAGTCTTCCCGCGGCGACATCCTCACGGGCATACCATTCGGCGATCTGGGCCAGGCCTTGGCCTTGGCGGGCCGCCTCCTGCATCAGAATCGGCGCGTCCAGAATCAGATTGCCCGGGACATCGACGCGAAAGACTTCGCCTTGCTTCATGAACTCCCAGGGCGACGGCGCCCCGCTGGGAAGCCGGGTGCGAATGCATCGGTGCGCCGAGAGATCGTCGGGTGAACGGGGCCGTGGATTCGTGGCGAAGTATTCGGCCGACCCCACCACGATCATGCGGATGTCCGGTTTGATTGGCACCCGGATCATGTCCAGGGGCACCAGTTCGCCGGCCCGCACGCCCGCATCGAACCCTTCGGCGACGATGTCGACCATGCGGCCTTCCGTGACGATATCGACCGTCATGGCCGGATAGCGACGCAGGAAATCCAGCACGATCGGCTGGAAGATCATGCGCGCCGCCCCCAGCGAGCTGTTGATCCGAAGGGTTCCGCTGGGCGTGGAGCGATGGTCGCTGATGGCGCTCATGGCGCCCTGGATCTGGGCAAAGGCCGGCCCGACCTGGGCCAGAAACTCCTGTCCGGCCTCGGTGAGGGACACGCTCCGGGTCGTGCGATGGAACAGGCGAACGCCCAGGCGGGCCTCCAGCCCGGCCACCGCACTGCTGAGGGACGATGTGGACATGTCGAGCTCGAGCGCCGCCGCGCGAAAGCTGTGGCGCCGCGCCACGGCCAGGACAGCCTCGAATTCGACCAGTCCTGTCTTATACATTGTTCGCGATTACAGGATAACGCATCCCCGTTTCTCCTTATTATTAAAACGATGGCGGGTCCATAGATTTCACGCAACCGGAAACTCCGGATGCGATTGGAGCGAGTGTCATGAGGCGCATTTCCGAGGCCTATATCGACGGTGCCTTCGTGCCTGTGCAGGGCACCGAGGTCATCGAGACCATCAACCCGGCCACCGAGCAGGTGATCGGCACCGTCACGCTGGGCAACCAGGAAGACATGCGGCGTGCGATCGCCGCCGCCCAGCGAGCCCAGCCCGCGTTCGGCCGCACCACGAAGCTGGAACGCATCGCCATGCTCAAGCGCCTGCAGGCTGCGGTCCTGGCGCGGACGGACGACATCCGGGACGCGACCATCGAGGAGTATGGCGGCGCGTTCTCCCGGGCCCAGTGGGTCAGCCAGTATGCCTCGCAGTGCTTCGCCCATGCGGCGGACACCCTCGACGCCTATGCGTTCACCCGGCAGATGGGCGCGGCCACCGTGGTCATGGAGCCGGTGGGCGTCGCCGGGCTGGTGACGCCCTGGAACAGCACGGCAGGGTCGATCTGCAGCAAGTTGGCGAGTGCGCTAGCCGCCGGCTGCGCCACCGTGACCAAGCCCAGCGAGCTGAGCCCGATCCAGACCCAGATCGTGGCGGAGGCCCTGCACGCGGCCGGCCTGCCGTCCGGTGTCATCAACATCGTCAACGGCCGGGGCGCGGATGTCGGCACCGAGATGAGCACCAATCCCGGCATCGCCAAGATTTCCTTCACCGGGTCGACGGCCACAGGCAAATCGATCATGCGGGCCGGCGCCGAGACCATGAAGCGGGTGAGCCTGGCGCTCACGGGCAAATCCGCCACCGTCATTCTCGATGACGCGGACTTCGCCCAGGCCATTCCGGCGGCCCTGAGCGCCGGCTTCCTCAACAACGGCCAGGCGTGCATCGCCGGCACCCGCATCCTGGTGTCGCGGGCCCGGCATGCAGAAGCCATCGAACGCGTCGTGGCGGAGGTGGCAAAGCTGCGGGTCGGCGATCCGCGCGACCCTGCCACCGCCATGGGCCCGCTGGTCAACCAGGCCCAGTACGAGCGCATCCAGCACTTCATCCGCCGCGGGCTCGAGGAAGGCGCCACGCTCGTCGCCGGGGGCGAAGGCCGGCCGGAGGGGCTGCCGCGCGGATACTTCGTCAAGCCGACCGTGTTCGACAACGTGCGCAACGACATGGACATCGCGCGCGAGGAGATCTTCGGGCCGGTGCTCTCCATCCTGACCTACGAGGATGAGGACGACGCGGTGAGGATCGCCAACGACTCGCTATACGGACTGCAGGCCTATGTCTTCTCGTCCGATCCGGCGCACGCCAACCGCATCGCGGCAAGACTTGAAGCCGGCACCGTCATGATCAACGGCATGAAGGCCGAGTTCGCGGCGCCGTTCGGCGGCTTCAAGCAATCCGGCATTGGCCGGGAGTTCGGGGTTTTCGGCCTGGAGGCCTTCCTCGAAGCCAAGACCATCGTGTCGGTCTGACGAGAATGTCCGGTCCGAGTAAGGAGACGATGTCCATGTCACAGGTCTGGCTGGTTACCGGCAGCTCCCGCGGCTTCGGTCGGGCGCTCGCCGAAGCGGTGCTGGCCGCAGGGCACAGCCTCGTCGCCACGGCGCGGAACCCCGCGCAGCTCGCGGATCTGGTGCAGCGCCACGGCGACCGGGTTCGCGCCGTCGCCCTCGACGTGACCGATGCGCCGGCCGCGGACCGGGCCGTCCAGGCGGCGGTCGGCGCCTTCGGGCGGCTCGACGTGCTGGTCAACAATGCGGGCTATGGCGATATCGGCTCGATCGAGGACACCAGCGCGGAGGTGTTCCGGGCCCAGATCGAGACCAACCTGTTCGGCGTCGTCAATGTGACCAAGGCCGCGATCCCGGTGATGCGGCAGCAGGGGTCGGGTCACGTCATCCAGTTCTCCTCCATCGGCGGGCGCATCGGCACGCCGGGCCTCGGTGCCTATCAGACGGCGAAATGGGGCGTCGAAGGCTTCTCGGAGGTGCTGGCCAAGGAGGTCGGCCCCCTCGGCATCAAGGTGACGATCATCGAGCCGGGCGGTTTCCGCACCGACTGGGCCGGGGCCTCCATGACGATCCGCGACAGCCGGCCCGAATACGACGCCACGATCGGCGCGATGGCGCGCTACATCCGCGACCATCATGACGGCAACCAGCCGGGCGATCCGGTCAGGGCGGCCGCCGTCATCCTCCACATCGCCGGCCTGGCCGAACCGCCCCTGCGACTGCTGCTCGGCAGCGATGCCGTCCAGATCGCGGAGGACACCGACAAGGCGCGGATCGAAGCCGATCGGAAGTGGCGGGCCCTGAGCGTCTCCACCGACTTCGCAAACTGACGGCCGCCCCCAGGACGATCTCCGGGGTGGGGCGATGCCGCCATGCCTTTGAAATCAAGGAAAAGCACAATGTCCCAGTCCCATGGAAAGACCCTGCCGCCAAGCTCGGTTCACTGGCGCGTCGGCGACGCGACGGTGACGACGCTGTCCGACGGCTACGTGCAGCTCGAACTCAGCCAGTTCGTCACCAATGTCCCGCTGGAGGATGCGATCGCCGTGCAGCAGAAGGCGCTGCGGCCGACCAGCTTCCTGCTGGAGGTGAATCTCTATCTCGTGCGCAGTCCCCAGCATGGCCCCATTCTCATCGACACCGGGCTCGGCAGCCTTGTGCCCACGGCGGGCCATCTCCCGGCAGCCCTGGCCAATGCCGGCGTGGCGCCGGAAGACATCGAGACGATCCTCCTGACCCACCTTCATGGCGATCATGTCTCCGGACTGACCGACGCGGATGGCAAGGCCGTCTTCGCGAATGCCGAGGTCGTCGTCCACAAGGCCGAAGCGGCCTACTGGCTGGACAGCGACATCGGCACCATCCGGGACGCGGATGGTGCGGCCATCGCGCGTCGCGCCTTGGCCCCATACAGGGACCGCCTGCAGTTGATCGACGGGGGCGAAGTTGCCCCTGACATCACCGCGGTCCTGCTGCCCGGCCATACGCCCGGGCATGTCGGCTACCAGATCGGACATGGGCCTGACGCCATCCTGGTGTGGGGCGACATCGTCGGCCTGCCGCATGTCCAATCCGCTCTTCCCGACGCGGGATTCCTCACCGATTTCGATGGCGCCCTGGCGGCCGATACGCGCCGGAAGGTGTTCGCACGCGCCGCGGACGAGAGCCTGCTCGTCGCCGGGATGCACATGGAGTTCCCCGGTGTCGCCAACGTCGTCAGGGACGGCGAAGGGTTCCGCCTGCTTCCGGCCCCTTGGACGGCGCGCCAATAGGCGCCGGTCGATCCGGCCCCGGTCGCCTCCGGATCGAAAGACGACGTCAGCCGACCAGGTCTCGGCTCGGCCTCGCCCTCAGAACGCGGTCAGCCCGGCGACGTCCCGGCCGAAGGCCGATTGCGGCTGCGAGGGCTGGAAGTCCTTCGCCCGTTCGCGCCGGGCGACGCAGTCGGAGATGTCCGCCGCGATCGCGGTCCAGGCCGCGCCCCGCTTCAGCGAATCGAGGAAGCACTCGTCGTAATAGGTGTAGCGGTCGTCGGCGCCGCAGCCGAAGGACGGCCGGTCGGCCCGGGCCGCGGTCAGCACGATGCGGTCCGGCGTCGTCAGCGCCGGCGTGTCGGTGTAGATCCCGGAATAGCAGCCGGAGGTGACCAGGACGGTCGGCCGGCCGGCGCAGGATCCGTCCAGGGCCTGGGCCAGATAGGTCGGCGGGATCACCGCATCGTCGGCGGCGACGAACAGTCCGCGGCCCTTCACGCCGTGCGAGGTGAGATAGACGAAGCAGCCGGTTCCGGCGGGTCCGGCCAGGCCGGCCATGGCGCGGTCGAAATTCGCCTTGGTAGCGACCGCGCCCGGCTGGCGCGCATCGGCCTTGAGCACGGCGATGTCGGCCGGCGCCACGCCGAAGGACAGCAGGCTGCGCCGCAGCGCGTCGACGCCGTTGTCGAACACCGGCTCGGCATCGTCGGCCGCGACCAGCAGCGCCTTCCAGCGCAGCGGCGTGCCCGTCGCGGCGACGGAGGGGACGGCCTGGCCGGCGCAACCCGACAGCAGCACCGCGAGGACGGCGATGCGAAGCGATGGCGCCGGTCTCATCCGTCCCCTCTCCCCATCGTCCGGCCTACCAGGCGCCGGTGTTCGGCATCGACAGCCAGGGCTCGGCCGGCGGCTTCGAGCCGCCCTTCTGCAGGATCTCGATCGAGATGTTGTCCGGCGAGCGGACGAAGGCCATGTGCCCGTCGCGCGGCGGCCGGTTGATGGTCACGCCGGCCTTCTGCAGCCGGTCGCAGAACTCGTAGATGTCGTCGACCTGATAGGCCAGGTGGCCGAAGTTGCGGCCGCCGGTGTAGACCTCGGGGTCCCAATTGTAGGTCAGCTCGACCGGCGCGTCCTCCTGGCCCGGCGGGGCGAGGAAGATCAGCGTGAAGCGGCCCTTCTCGTTCTCGCTGCGGCGGGTCTCCTTCAGGCCCAGCAGGTCGCGGTAGAAGTGCAGCGGCTGCTCCAGGTCGGTGACGCGGACCATGGTGTGCAGGTATTTCATCTTCCATCCTCCCGAACGGGTTCGCGGCGGCGGTGTCGGATCGTCTGAGGCAGTCCGGACGGTGGCCACGCAGGCATCGCCGAATCCGGACCCGGCTACAATCGTCGCCCGGCGGCTGTCTGACAAGTCGCTCCGGCCTCGGGCCGCCATTCAGCCGGAGGCCGAGAAAATCTCGTGACGGCGCATATCAAAGGTTGTGATCGGCCCTATCGTTCATAAATGATGGAGCAGTGTCGGCCCGGCCGATGCATCCCCGACCATCTCTGCTCCGGAGGCCGAGGCGCATCCATGCCGCACGACACCCCCCTGATCGCCACCATCGTCGCCGGCCTCGGCCTGGCCTTCATCTTCGGCGCCATCGCCCACCGGCTGAAGGCGCCGCCGCTGGTCGGCTATCTGCTGGCCGGCATCCTGGTCGGGCCGCACACGCCGGGCTTCGTCGCCGACCAGGCGCTGGCGCCCGAGCTGGCGGAGATCGGCGTCATCCTGCTGATGTTCGGCGTCGGGCTGCACTTCTCGCTGAAGGACCTGCTGTCGGTGCGGGCGATCGCGGTGCCCGGCGCCGTGGTCCAGATCGGCTTCGCCACGGCGCTCGGCCTCGGCCTGGCGCTGATGCTCGGCTGGACCATCGCCAGCGGCCTGGTCTTCGGCCTCGCCTTGTCGGTCGCCAGCACCGTGGTGCTGCTGCGGGCGCTGCAGGAACGCCGGCTGGTGGAGACCGAGCGCGGCCGCATCGCCGTCGGCTGGCTGATCGTCGAGGATCTGGCGATGGTGCTGGCGCTGGTGCTGCTGCCGGCGCTGGCCGGGCTGGTCAACGGCGACATCGACCTCGGGTCCGATCCGCTCGCCGTCTCCCTCGGCCTCGACCTGGGCGTCGGCGGCGTGCTGGCGCTGACCCTGGTGAAGGTCGCCGCCTTCGTCGCGCTGATGCTGGTGGTCGGCCGGCGGGTGATTCCCTGGGTGCTGCACTACATCGCCCACACCGGATCGCGCGAGCTGTTCCGGCTGGCGGTGCTGGCGCTCGCGCTCGGCGTCGCCTTCGGCTCGGCCAAGCTGTTCGGCGTGTCGCTGGCGCTCGGCGCCTTCTTCGCCGGCATGGTGCTGGCCGAATCCGAGCTCAGCCACGCCGCGGCGCAGGAGACGCTGCCGCTGCGCGACGCCTTCGCGGTGCTGTTCTTCGTCTCGGTCGGCATGCTGTTCGACCCGACCAGCCTGTGGCGCGACCCGCTGCCGATGCTGGCGGTGGTGTTCATCATCGTCATCGGCAAATCGGTCGCCGCCTTCGTCATCGTCCGCCTGTTCGGCCATCCGGTGACGACGGCGCTGCTGATCTCCGCCAGCCTGGCGCAGATCGGCGAGTTCTCCTTCATCCTGGCCGAGCTCGGCGTGAAGCTCGGCCTGCTGCCGGAGGCCGGGCGGGACCTGATCCTGGGCGGTGCGATCCTGTCGATCCTGCTCAACCCCGTGGTGTTCAACGCCTTCGGCCGGCTGCGGCCGCTGTTGGAGCGCGCGGTGCCGGTCCCGGCCATGGCGGGCGGCCCGGCCCTCCCGGCCGAGGCGCCGCCGCCGGCCGAGGCTGCGCCCGCCGCACTGCCCGCGGCCGAGACGGCCACGCTGGCCGAGCCGGCGCTGCCGACCGCGCTCACGGATCACGTCGTGCTGGTCGGCTATGGCCGTGTCGGCAGCCTGATCGGCGCGGCGCTGCAGGCCGCCGGCCGGCCCTTCCTGGTGATCGAGGACGCCGACCAGCCTTTGGCGCGGCTGCGCGAGGCCGGGATCGAAACCATCATCGGCAACGCCGCGGTGCCGGAGGTGCTGGGGCTGGCCAACCTGCCGGCGGCCCGGCAACTGGCCGTCGCCGTCCCGAACGCCTTCGAGGCTGGCCAGATCGTCGCCCAGGCCCGGGCCGCCAACCCCGGCATCGCCATCATCGCCCGGGCGCATTCCGATGCCGAGGTCGAGCATCTCAGCAGCCTCGGCGCCGACGCGGTGATCATGGGCGAGCGCGAGATCGCCCGCGGCATGGCCGAAGCCCTGGCTGCGGGCGAGGGCGTGCAGCCCGGAGTCACGCCAGGCGCGTGACTCTCTCGAGCCGGATTGCAAATCTGTTGCGTGGGGACGCGGCTTTAGACATATTACATATTGTATACCAGTTTCGATCCTGCCAATCATGACGGGTCGCGGACGGACCCGCCGACGGTTGAGAGGACATAGTCGACCCGGCTTCGATGCCAAAGCGGCGCTCAGCGCCGGACTTCCTCCATGACTCGATTGGCGCTCAGCGCCCTACGCCTTTGCGGGCTCTGCCCGACGGCTCGGGATCAGGCAGGGCCGGCTCTCCGGAGGCCCCGGAGGACCGGTCCGATTCCGCAGCCACCGCCGCGGTAGAGCATCGCAGGCCAATGAACCGCCGGCAGTCAACGACCGGCCGAACGAGTGCAACGAGACACTGGGAGAGCCATCGCCATGAGTGCGATTTCCAACGCGAGCGCCGGGACGGGGAGAGCGCCCGCGAATCGCTGGATTCAGCTGATCGCCGGCATCGTCTGCATGGTCGCTGCCGCGAACATCCAATACGCCTGGACCCTGTTCGTTCCGGAGATCCAGGAGACCTACGGCTGGAGCCGCGCCGCGATCCAGACCGCCTTCACCATCTTCGTCGTCGTCCAGACCTGGCTGACCCCGATCGAGGGGTATTTCATCGACAAATACGGCCCGCGCGCCATGGTGCTGGTGGGCGGCGTGATGACCGGCCTGTCCTGGGTCGTGAACTCCTACGCCACCTCGCTGACCGGCTTCTATGTCGGCGCCGCGATCGGCGGCATCGGCGTCGGCTGCGTCTACGCCACCTGCGTCAACGCCGCGCTGAAATGGTTCCCGGACCGCCGCGGCCTGGCCGTGGGCCTGACCGCCGGCGGCTACGGCGCCGGCTCGGCCCTGACCATCATCCCGATCGCCAGCGTCATCGCCGACTCGGGCTATCAGACCGCCTTCTTCTGGTTCGGCCTGATCCAGGGCAGCATCATCTTCGCCGCCGCCTGGTTCCTGCGCGCCCCGGGCAAGCAGGAGGTGAAGCACTCGACCAAGGTCGCCCAGTCACGGCGCGACTACACGCTGGGCGAGGCGCTGCAGACCCGGGTGTTCTACGTCATGATGTTCATGTTCATCTGCACCGTCACCGGCGGTCTGATGGCGGTCGCCCAGCTCGGCGTCATCGCCCAGGATCTCGGCGTCAAGGACATGCCGGTGAACCTGTTCTTCTTCACCATGGCGGCGCTGCCCTTCGCCCTGATGCTCGACCGCATCATGAACGGCATCTCGCGGCCCTTCTTCGGCTGGGTGTCCGACCATATCGGGCGCGAGAAGACGATGTTCATCGCCTTCACCATGGAAGGCATCGGCATCGTCGCGCTCGGCACCTTCGGCCACAATCCGTGGGCGTTCCTGATCCTGTCGGGCGTGGTGTTCCTAGCCTGGGGCGAGGTGTACTCGCTGTTCAGCGCCACCGCAGGCGACACCTTCGGCACCAAGCATGTCGGCAAGATCTACGGCGTGCTGTACTGCGCCAAGGGCGTCGCCGCGCTGCTGGTGCCGTTCGGCAACCTGCTGATGGAGGCGACCGGCACCTGGTCGACGGTGCTGTACACCGTGGCGGCGATGGATCTGATCGCAGCGTTCTCGGCGATCGTGATCCTGCGGCCGATGCTGCAGCGCCACCATGCCCGCAACGCCTCGGCCCTGGCGACGGCCGAGCCGCAGCGGGCGGCCAGCCACAGCGGCCGGCTGGCCAGCGCCAGCTAGGCTCTCAGACCGGGCCGGCCCGTTGCCGGCCCTGCAAGAATGGAACAGCCGGGCCGGGAGGGCAGCCTCCCGCCCGGTTTTCCGTTTTTGTCAGCTCTCGAAAACCAGCTGGATGCGGTCGCTGGCGAAGCTGGACAGGCCGAACTCGACCACCCGTCCCTCGGCGTCGACATTGAGCGCCTCGGTCGCCAGCACCGGCCGGGAGCGCGTGATCTCGAGCAGCCGCTGCTCCCGCGCATCCGGCAGCCGGGCCGAGACCCGGGTGCGGCGGCGGGTGTAGTCGGCGACGCCGAGACGGGCGAAGCTCGCCGTCACCGAGCGGGTCTCGCGGAAGATCTCGACGATTCCCGGGAAGCGCGCCGCCGGGAAGTAATGGCTGGCGAGGCTCAGCGGCAGCCCGTCGGCATGCGACCGGGTGTCCAGCCGGATCACCTCGGCCCCCACCGGCACCTCCAGCTCCCGCGCGACCGCGGCCGAGGCCAGTTCGTTCGCCGATTCCAGCAGCTCCAGCCGGGCGGCGCGGTTCTCGCGGCGCATGTTCTCGTGGAAGCGGGTGCGCCGGCCGATCAGATAGGCGATGGCGCCGAGATGGACGAAGGTGCCGCGCCCCTGGGTGACATCGACCAGGCCGCGCTCCTCCAGCTCCGCCATCGCCCGCCGCACCGTGTGGCGATTGACGCCGAATCGCTCCGACAGCTCCGCCTCGGTCGGCAGCCGGGCGCCGGCCGGGTGCACGCCGTCGCGGATCTCGCGCTCCAGCGCCTCGCTGATCTGGCGCCACAGGGCGACGCCGGCGCCGCGGCTGAGCGAGGTGTGTGGAGTCATGCCAGTTCCGTCACGCAAATTTCATCCTTGCCGACTTGCGGCTGCCGTCGAATCTCGTCCATGATCTAAACATACGGATGACTAGATGAATGTGCAATAGGTTGATCGGTCGATGACCAACAAAACCGAACAGCGCCGGGACTGGATGGCCGTGCTGGCCAAGTCGGATTCGGCGACACTGCGTCGCCTGTGGTCGGATCTCGACGACGAGGCCCGATTCACCACGCTGCGCCCGGCCGAGACCGGCATGGTGATGGTGCGCGGCCGCGCCGGCGGCGACGGCATGGCCTTCGCGCTCGGCGAGATGACGGTGACGCGTTGCACTGTGCGGTTGGACGGCAGCGACGTGCTGGGCTTCGCCTATGTCGCCGGCCGCGACCGCCGCCATGCCGAGATCGCGGCCCGGGCCGACGCCTTGCTGCAGACCGATCGGCGCAACGCTGTCGAGGCCGCGTTGATTGCGCCACTGCGCGCAGCCCAGGCCGAGGCGCGGGCCGTGGCCCGGCGCAAGGCGGCGGCGACCCGCGTCGACTTCTTCACCATGGTGCGGGGGGAGAATCCACGATGACCGCGATCCTCGACTCGGCGGCGCTGCTGCCCGGCCTCGCCGACCCGGTGCTCGGCAGCCAGTCGGTGTTCCGCGCGGTGCTCGACGCCATGGCCCGACCCGGCCGGCCGGTCGGCTGCCCGGAGCCGGTCGCGGCGCCGGCCCCGCTCGGCCGCGCCATGACGGCAGCGGCGCTGACCCTGGTCGATTTCGACACGCCGGTCTGGCTCGACCCGGCCCTGGCGACCCCGGCGGTGCAGAGCTTCCTGCGTTTCCACACCGGCGCGCCCTTGGTCGCCGACCCGGCCGCGGCGGCCTTCCTGCTCGTCGCCGACGCCACGACCCTGCCGCGCCTCGGCGGCCTGGCCCTGGGCGAGGACCGCTACCCCGACCGCTCGGCGACGCTGGTGGTCGAGGTGCCGGCGCTGGACGGGCCGGAGGCGGGCCGCTTCACCGGCCCCGGCATCGCCGCGGCCGAACCCGCCCGGATCGTGGGCCTGCCGGAATGGTTCCGCGAGGACTGGGCGGCCAATGGCGCCGCCTATCCGCTCGGCGTCGATCTTCTGCTGACCTGCGGCGACCGGATGCTGGGCTTGCCGCGCACCACCCGCTGGGAGGGCTGATCCGATGTATGTCGCCGTCAAAGGAGGCGAACGTGCGATCGAGAACGCCCAGACGCTGCTGGCGGAGACCCGCCGCGGCGATCCGGCGGTGCCCGAGATCGCCCCGGACCAGATCCGCGAGCAGCTGGGCCTGGCCGTCGACCGGGTGATGGCCGAAGGCTCGCTGTACGACCGGGATCTCGCGGCGCTGGCGATCAAGCAGGCGCAGGGCGACCTGGTGGAGGCGATCTTCCTGCTGCGCGCCTACCGCACCACGCTGCCGCGCTTCGCGGTGTCGGAGCCGGTCGACACCGCCGCCATGACGGTGCGGCGCCGCGTGTCCGCCACCTACAAGGACATCCCGGGCGGCCAGATCCTGGGCCCGACCTACGACTACACCCACCGCCTGATCGACTTCGCCCTGGCCGCCGCGGGCGAGCCGGCGGCGGCGCCGGAGGGCGAGGCGGGGCCGGACGGGCCGGTGCCGCGCGTGGTCGACATCCTCAACCGCGAGGGGCTGATCGAGCGCGAGGCCGAGGCGCCGGAAGGGCATGAGCCGGTCGACCTGACGCGCGACCCGCTGAGCCTGCCGGCCGACCGCGACCAGCGGCTGCAGAACCTCGCGAGAGGCGACGAGGGCTTCCTGCTGGCGCTCGGCTATTCGGTGCAGCGCGGCTATGGCGGCAACCACCCCTTCGCCGGCGAGATCCGGCTGGGCGAGGTGGCGGTCGAGATCGTGCCGGAGGAGCTGGGCTTCGCGATCGAGATCGGCGAGGTCACCGTCACCGAATGCCAGATGGTGAACCAGTTCGCCGGGTCGAAATCGGCGCCGCCGCAGTTCACCCGCGGCTACGGCCTGGCCTTCGGCCATTGCGAGCGCAAGGTCATGGCGATGTCGCTGGTCGACCGGGCGCTGCGCGGCCGCGAGCTGGGTGAGGATTCGCGCTATCCGGCCCAGGACGAGGAGTTCGTGCTGGCGCACAGCGACAATGTCGAGGCCTCGGGCTTCGTGCAGCATCTCAAGCTGCCGCATTACGTCGACTTCCAGGCCGAGCTGGAGCTGATCCGCCGGCTGCGGGCGGAGCATGAGCGCCGCGCCCGCGAGGCGGACGACACCCGGAAGGAGGCGGCGGAATGAGCGCCGACATCGTGACGAAGAGGGTAGGGCGGGGCCACCCCCTCACCCTCCCAGCCCAAGCGGGCTGGGTCCCTCCCTCTCCCCGAGGAGAGGGGAATGGAGCCGGACGTTGTTTCACCTCTCCTTGGGGAGAGGTCGAAATCGCGCAGCGATTTCGGGTGAGGGGGCGAGCCGATGTCTGAAGTGGAAACCGCCGTGACCCGCGACCCCGGCTACAACTTCGCCTATCTCGACGAGCAGACCAAGCGGATGATCCGCCGGGCGCTGCTGAAGGCGGTGGCGATCCCCGGCTACCAGGTGCCGTTCGGCGGCCGCGAGATGCCGGTGCCCTATGGCTGGGGCACGGGCGGCATCCAGGTCACCGCCAGCATCATCGGGCCGGACGACGTGCTGAAGGTGATCGACCAGGGCGCCGACGACACCACCAACGCCGTCAACATCCGCCGCTTCTTCGCCCGCGTCGCCGGGGTGGCGACCACCGAGGACACCGGCGCGGCCACGGTGATCCAGACCCGCCACCGGATCCCGGAGCAGCCGCTGGTGGAGGGCCAGATCCTGGTCTACCAGGTGCCGCAGCCCGAGCCGCTGCGGCAGCTCGAGCCGCGCGAGGTCGAGACCCGGCTGATGCACGGCTACGCCGACTACGGGCTGATGCATGTCCGCCTGTACGAGGACATCGCCCGCTACGGCCACATCGCCACCACCTACTCCTATCCGGTGATGGTGCATGGCCGATATCTGATGTCCCCTTCGCCGATTCCGAAATTCGACAATCCGAAGATGCACATGAACCCGGCGCTGCAGCTGTTCGGGGCGGGGCGCGAGAAGCGGATCTATGCCATCCCGCCCCACACCCGGGTGGTCAGCCTGGATTTCGAGGACCATCCCTTCGACATCCAGCATTGGGACCAGCCCTGCGCCCTGTGCGGGGCCGAGGACAGCTATCTCGACGAGGTCGTGCTCGACGATGCCGGCGGGCACATGTTCGTCTGCTCCGACAGCCACCATTGCCGCACCCGGCGCGAGGCCGGCCATCACGGCGCGCTGAGCGGCGAGGCGCTGGCCGCCTATGACCGTGCGGTCGAGCAGGCGCACGAGATCCCGGGAGGCGAGGCATGAGCGGCGACATCCTGCTGCGGGTCGAGGGCCTGACCAAGCTCTTCGGCGACACCGTCACCGCCTGCCGCGACGTCTCCTTCGAGATGTCGCCCGGCGAGGTGCTGGGCATCGTCGGCGAGAGCGGCTCGGGCAAGACCACGCTGCTCAACTGCATCTCCGGCCGGCTGGCGCCCAGCGCCGGCACGGTCGCCTTCGACACCCGGGTGCGTGGCCTGACCGACATCTACGCGCTGTCGGAACCGGAGCGGCGGATGCTGGCCCGCACCGACTGGGGCTTCGTGCACCAGAACCCGCGCGACGGGCTGCGCATGGGTGTCAGCGCCGGCGCCAATGTCGGTGAGCGGCTGATGGCGGTCGGCGCCCGCCACTACGGCCGCATCCGCGGCCAGGCGCAGGACTGGATGGCGAAGGTCGAGCTCGATCTCGGCCGCATCGACGACCGGCCGGCGACCTATTCCGGCGGCATGCAGCAGCGGCTGCAGATCGCCCGCAACCTGGTCACCAACCCGCGTCTCGTGTTCATGGACGAGCCGACCGGCGGCCTCGACGTCTCGGTCCAGGCCCGGCTGCTCGACCTGCTGCGCGGGCTGGTGCGCCGGCTCGGCATCGCCGTGGTGCTGGTCACCCACGACCTCGCGGTCGCCCGCCTGCTGGCCGACCGCCTGATGGTGATGCGGCACGGACGTGTGGTGGAGACCGGCCTGACCGACCAGGTGCTGGACGACCCGCAGCATCCCTACACCCAGCTCCTCGTCTCCTCCGTCCTGCAGGTCTGAGCCATGCCGCACACGAGTCCGATGATCGAGGTCTCCGGCCTGTCCAAGACCTTCGTCCTCCACAACCAGGGCGGCGTGCGGCTGCCGGTGTTCGACGGCGTCGACTTCGCCGTGGCCGCGGGCGAATGCGTCGTGCTCGGCGGCGCGTCCGGCGCCGGCAAGAGCACCTTCATGCGCACCCTCTACGGCAACTACCTGGCCTCGGCCGGGCGGGTGCTGATCCGGCACGAAGGCGCGCCGGTCGACATCACCGCCGCGACGCCGCGCCGGATCCTCGAGCTGCGGCGCCGGACGCTCGGCTATGTCAGCCAGTTCCTGCGGGTGATCCCGCGCGTGCCGACGGTGGAGATCGTGAAGGAGCCGATGCTGGCCTCCGGCGTTGCCGAGGCGCAGGCCGACCGGCGCGCCCGCACGCTGCTGGCCCGGCTGAACCTGCCCGAGAGCCTGTGGTCGCTGCCGCCGGCCACCTTCTCCGGCGGCGAGCAGCAGCGGGTCAACCTCGCGCATGGCTTCGCGATGGAGTATCCCATCCTCCTCCTCGACGAGCCGACGGCCTCGCTCGACGCCGACAACCGGCGCGTGGTCATCGAGCTGATCGAGGAGGCCAAGGCACGGGGCGCCGCCATCGTCGGGATCTTCCACGACACGGCGGTGCGCGACCGGGTGGCGACCCGGATCTTCGACGTCACGCTCTACAAGGCGGCCGCATGAGCACGGATCTGATCTTCTCGAACGCCCGGATCGTCACCCCCGAGGCCATCGTCACCGGAACGCTGCGGGTCGAGGACGGCCATATCGTGGCGGTGGAGGAGGGCGGGGCATCCCCCGTCGGCGATGATGCCAACGGGGACTACCTGATCCCCGGCATGATCGACCTGCACACCGACCATCTCGAGCGCCATGTGGCGCCGCGGCCGGGGGTGATGTGGAACAACGTCTCGGCGGCGATGGCGCATGACGCGCAGGTCGCCACCGCCGGCATCACCACCGTGTTCGACAGCCTGTCGCTGATGGGCGAGCACAAGGGCGTGCCGCGCGGCACCCTGCTGCGGCCGATGGTCGACGGGCTGGAGGCGGCGCGCCGCCAGGACATGCTGCGGGCCGACCATTTCCTGCATCTGCGCTGCGAGGTCGGCGACCCGCATGTGCTCGACTATCTCTCGGTGCTGGTCGACGACCCGGCGGTGCGGCTGCTCTCGATCATGGACCACACGCCCGGCCAGCGGCAGTACGCCCAGGTCGAGAAGTGGCGCCAGGCCAACCGCCACCGCTACAGCGAGGCGGAGCTGGACGTGGTGATGAAGCAGCGGCAGGCGTCGCAGGAGGCGCATGCCCACCGGCACCGCCTCGCCATCGCCGAGCTCGCCGCCGGTCGCGGCCTGGCGCTGGCCAGCCATGATGACGAAACCCCAGCCCATGTCGACGAAGCGGTGTCGCTCGGCGTCTCGATCTCGGAGTTCCCGACCACCGCCAGCGCGGCCCAGGCGGCGCGCAGCCACGGCCTGTCGATCCTGATGGGCGCGCCGAACGTGGTCCGCGGCGGCTCGCACAGCGGCAATGTCGGGGCGGCGGACCTCGCGGCGGCCGGGCTGCTCGACATCCTGGCCTCCGACTATGTGCCGATCAGCATGCTGCACGCCGTCTGCCTCTTGGCCGAGGCACCGGTCGGGCTCGGCCTGCCGGGGGCGATGGCGCTGGTCAGCGCCAACCCGGCCAGGGCGGCGGGGCTGGACGACCGCGGCCGGATCGCGCCGGGGCTGCGGGCCGATCTCGTCCGCTTCCGCCTGATCGACGGCGTGCCGCACATCCGCGCCGTCTGGCGCGCCGGCAAGCGGGTCGCCTGAGCATGACCCGACGCTACGCGATCTACTTCGCGCCGCCTCCCGACTCTGCCCTGGCAGGGCTCGGGGCCGAGCTGCTCGGCCGCGATCCGGAGACCGGGGAGGCGAGGCCGCAGCCGCGGCTCGACGGGATCGACCCCGACCGGTTCCACGCCATCACCGAGGACCCGCGGCACTACGGCTTCCACGCCACGCTGAAGGCGCCGTTCCCACTGGCCGAGGGTGTGTTTGGCGAGGCGCTGCATGCGGCAGCCGAGGCCTTCGCCGTCGGCCGCGCCCCGGTGTCCTGCCCGGCCCTGGCGCTCGCCTCGATCGGTGGCTTCCTGGCCCTGGTGCCCTCGGCGGCGGCGCCCGAGGTGCATGCCCTGGCCGATGCCTGCGTCGAGGCCTTCGACCGGTTCCGAGCCCCGCTCACGGCCGCGGAGCTGGAGCGCCGGCGGCGGTCGCCGCTGACCCCGGCGCAGGACCGGCATCTCGAGCGTTGGGGCTACCCCTATGTGTTCGACGAGTTCCGCTTCCACATGACCCTGACCGCCCGCCTGACCGACACCGCGGAGCACGAGCGGGTCCGCGCCGTGCTGGCCGAGCGGACCGCGCCCGTCTGCATCGATCCGCTGCGGATCGACGCGATCGCGGTGTACGAGCAGGCCGACCTTCAGGCCCCCTTTCTCGTCACCGGCCGCTACAAGCTGCGGGGCGGTGCGGCATGACCGCGGTGGTCACGGCGGTCGGCCTCAGCCCGACCCACAGCTTCAGCAAGCCGCTGCTCGACGCGATCCGCCTGCTGGCCGGGCTCGGGGTCGAGGGCGACGCCCATCTCGGCGTCACGGTGAAGCACCGGTCGCGGGTCAAGGTCGATCCGACGCAGCCCAATCTGCGCCAGGTGCATCTGATCCAGGGCGAGCTGCATGACGAGCTGGCCGCGGCCGGCTTCACCGTGGTGCCCGGCGATTTGGGCGAGAACGTCACCACCCGCGGCATCGACCTGCTCGGCCTGCCGACCGGCGCGAAGCTGCGGCTTGGTGCCGAGGCGGTGGTCGAGATCACCGGGCTGCGCAACCCCTGCAGCCAGATCGACGGCTTCCAGCAGGGCCTGCTGAAGCTGGTCGTGGGCCGGGACGAGGCCGGCAACCTGGTGCGCAAGGCCGGGGTGATGGGCATCGTCCTGGCCGGCGGCACGGTGCGCCCCGGCGACCCGATCGGGGTTGAACTGCCGCCGGAACCTCACCGGCCGCTGGAGCGGGTGTGATCGCTACCGTCGCAGGTTGGTCTTCGCCAGCTCGATCAGCTCGCTGCCGCGGCCGTTGATCACGGCGCGCAGCATGTACATGCCGAAGCCGGCGACCTGGCTGGCCGAGACGGTGGGCGGCATCATCAGCTCCAGCTTGTTGGTGGCGACGTCGATCACCACCGGCCCGTCATGGTGCAGGCCGCGCCGTACCGCGGTCTCGACCTCACCCGGATCCTCGACCCGGATGCCGAAGATGCCCATCGATTCCGCCATCGCCGCGAAGTTCGGGTTCTCCAGATCGGTGTAGGTGTCGAGGAAGCCGGTCGCCTTCATCTCCATCGCCACGAAGCCCAGCACGCCGTTGTTGTAGACCACCACCTTCACCGGCAGGTTCTGCTGCTTCAGCGTGATCAGGTCGCCCATCAGCATGGTCAGGCCGCCATCGCCGGACAGCGACACCACCTGCCGCTTCGGGCACGCCGCCTGGGCGCCGATCGCCTGGGGCAGGGCGTTGGCCATCGAGCCGTGATTGAGCGACCCGATCAGCCGCCGCTTGCCGTTGACCTTCAGATAGCGCGCCGCCCACACCGACGGCGTGCCGACATCGAAGGTGAAGACCGTGTCGTCG
This sequence comes from Inquilinus sp. CA228, assembly GCF_052078665.1. NCBI lineage: Bacteria > Pseudomonadati > Pseudomonadota > Alphaproteobacteria > Rhodospirillales > Rhodospirillaceae > Inquilinus > Inquilinus sp. CA228. The sequence goes on from NZ_JBQJIK010000018.1 coordinate 88,496, forward strand.
TCGGCCAGGTCGCTGACCACCTTGGTGAGGTATTGCGGATGGATCGGCGGCCGGCCCGCCGTACCGACCGCGAGGTCGTCCAGCCCTTCGCGCGACTTGACGTAGTCCTGCAGTGCGGCGTCGAGGTGGTCGCGGTCGTCCTTGACCTCCAGCCGCGGCAGCAGCGCCGCGATGGTCTCGCGCACATCGCCGACCAGGCCCAGCTCGAGATTGCAGCGCCGGCCCAGATTCTCGGCCCGGATGTCGACCTGGATGATGCGGGCATCGGCCGGATAGAACTGGCGGTATGGGAAATCCGTGCCCAGCATCAGCAGCACGTCGCAGCTCATCATGGCGGTGTAGCCGGAGGAGAAGCCGATCAGCCCGGTCATGCCGACATCGTAGGGGTTGTCGTACTCGACGAACTCCTTGCCGCCGAAGGCGTGGACGATCGGGGATTTCAGCGTCTCGGCCAGGCCCATCAGCGCCTCATGGGCGCCGGCGCAGCCACGGCCGCAGAACAACGTCACCCGGCGGGCCTCGTTCAGCAGCGCCGCCGCGCGATCGATCTCGGCCTTGGCCGGCACCACCACCGGCTGCGCCGGCAGCAGGAACGGGGAATGGCGCCGGTCGCCGATCTCCTTCAGCGCCACGTCGCCGGGGATGACGACGACCGCGACGCCGCGCTTGGCCACCGCTTCGCGCATCGCGATCTCCAGCACGCCGGGCAGCTGCGAGGGGTCGGAGACCAGCTCGCAATAATGGCTGCACTCCTGGAACAGGGACTGCGGATGGGTCTCCTGGAAATAGCCGCGGCCGATCTCCGAGCTCGGGATATGCGCCGCGATCGCCAGCACCGGCACGCGGTTGCGGTGGCAGTCGAACAGGCCGTTGATCAGGTGCAGGTTGCCCGGCCCGCAGCTGCCGGCGCAGACCGCGAGCTCGCCGGTCAGATGGGCCTCGGCCCCGGCGGCGAAGGCCGCGACCTCCTCGTGCCGCACCCGGATCCAGTCGATCGTCTTCTTCCGCCGCAGGCTGTCGGTCAGCCCGTTCAGGGAATCGCCGACGATGCCGTAGATCCGTTGGACCCCGGCATCGGCCAGCATGTCGGCGATCAGATCGGCAACCGTTCTCTTGGCCACGACCGGTCCTCCTGCAATCGGGTTGGGCTCCGGCATGATAGCCGCTTCCGTTGCCATCCGAAGACCGGACGGTTCGATGACGGATGCAACAGGTTTCGTGGACCCCGACATGCGGCCGTAGCGCTGCCGGGACACGCTGCGCTGCTCTAGGGTCCCGATCCGACGTCCCTTTGGTAAGACAAATCGCTCATCGAACGGCAGAGCCCGACATGACCCATGCCATCGCCGCCGAGCTTCTATCGGCGCGGCGCCTGACCGCCGGCGACTATCGCACCCTCGGCCTGGCCGCGCTCGGCGGCGCGCTGGAATTCTACGACTTCGTCATCTTCGTGTACTTCGCGACGGTGATCGGGCTGCTGTTCTTCCCGCCGGACATGCCGGACTGGCTGCGCCAGTTCCAGACCTTCGGCGTGTTCGCGGTCGGCTATCTGGTCCGGCCGCTGGGCGGCATCGTCATGGCGCATTTCGGCGACCTGTTCGGCCGCAAGCGGATGTTCACGCTCAGCATTCTGCTGATGGCGGCGGCGACGCTCGGCATGGGGCTGCTGCCGACCTATGCCCAGATCGGCATTTGGGCGCCGGTCGCCCTGCTGCTGCTGCGCATCCTGCAGGGCGCGGCGATCGGCGGCGAGGTCCCGGGCGCCTGGGTGTTCGTGGCCGAGCATGTGCCGGCGAACCGCATCGGCTATGCCTGCGGCACGCTGACCGCCGGGCTGACCGCCGGCATCCTGCTGGGGTCGCTGGTGGCGACCGCGATCAACGGCAGCTTCAGCCAGGCCGAGATCGCCGGCTGGGCCTGGCGGCTGCCGTTCCTGCTCGGCGGCGCCTTCGGCCTGTTCTCGGTCCATCTGCGCCGGATGCTGCACGAGACCCCGATCTTCCAGGAGATGCGGGCCCGCAAGGCGCTGGCGTCGGAGCTGCCGCTGAAGGCGGTGCTGCGCGACCACCGCGGCGCGGTGCTGGTGTCGATGCTGCTGACCTGGCTGCTGTCGGGGGCCATCGTCGTGGTCATCCTGATGACGCCGACGTTGCTGCAGAAGCTGCACGGCGTGCCGCCGACGCAGGCGCTGCTGGCCAACAACCTGGCCACTCTGGGGCTGACGGCCGGCGTCGTCCTGGCCGGCCTGATCGTCGACCGGATCGGGGCGGGACGCTTCTTCGCCGTCGGCTGCCCACTGCTGGGGATCGGCGTCTGGCTGCTCTACACCAAGGGCGCCACCAGCCCCGAGCTGCTGCTGCCGACCTACGCCCTGGCCGGCCTTCTCGTCGGCGTGGTCGGCGGGGTGCCCTTCGTCATGGTCCGCGCCTTTCCGGCGGCGATCCGCTTTACCGGCCTGTCCTTCTCCTACAACGTCTCCTACGCCGTGTTCGGCGGCCTGACGCCGGTGGTGGTGCCGCTGCTGCTGGCCGCGGATCCCCTGGCGCATCTGCACTACATGCTGGCGCTGTGCGTGCTCGGCTGCGGGGCCGGCCTGTGGCTGATGCGGCGGGAGGGCTGACCCTCACCGCATCATCAGCACCGGGATCAGGCAGGACCGCACCGTCGCCGTGGTGGTGCTGCCGATGATCAGGTTGCGGATGCGGGAGTGGCCGTAGGCGCCCATCACCAAGAGGTCGATCGACGCCGCCGCCACCTCGGCCGCGATCACCGCCTCCGGCTCGCCGGGCAGGATCCGGGCGCGGATGTCCCAGCCGGCGTCGCGCAGCCTGGTCTCGGCGGCGTCCAGCCTGGCCTCGGCCTCCTCGTCCGGGCTGCCGGCCATCAGCAGATGGCCTTCCAGCCCGCGCAGCAGCTGGCCGTTGGCGATCAGGTCGACCGCCTTGGTCACGCTCGGGCCGCCGTCGAAGGCGATCAGGAAGCGCCGGATCGGCTTGAAGGCGCGGGCGGCGACCAGCACCGGCTTCTTGGCGGCGCGCGCCACCCGCTCGAGATTCGAGCCGAGATGCAGCTTGGCGAAGTCGGCCGCCTCGCCGCGCTTGCCGATGACGATGACGCTGGCGTCGGGCTCGAACTCGCCCACCGTCTCGACCAGGTCGCCATTGTAGAGATGGGTGTCGACATCGGCGATTCCGGCCTCCTGCAGCCGGGTGCGGCCTTCGTCGAGAATCAGACGGCCGCGCTTCTGCGACAAGCCGGCCCGCTGCTCGTCCATCGCCGCCAGCTCGGCCAGGATGTCCTGGGAATAGGCGACCAGCGTGCCGCTGATGTCGACCGGGATGGTCGACACCTCGCGGCGACCCAGCACATGCAGCAGCTCGACCGGCTGGCTCAGCCGCGACGCCGCCCAGGCCGAAAGATCGCAGATGCTGTGGGAGTACATCGAGCCGTCGATACAGGCGAGCACCTTGGCCATCTGATCGACTCCATGTTGGCCGGGCCCGCGCTGGGCGATCGGCGACAATGGAAGACTGACTCAATGCCGGTCCTGACTCAACCAATCTGGGGTGGAAGCCCGCCAATCCAAGACCCCAGCGGATCGGACCGCTAGGTGCCGGGCGGTCCGCGGCGCACGGCCTCGGTCAGGCCGGCCTCCAGCAGCGCCGCCTCCATCGCCCGGCCCAGGCCCAGCACCGCCTCGTCGGCGAAGCGGTGGCCGACGATCTGCAGCCCGACCGGCAGGCCCTGCGGCGTCAGCCCGGCCGGCAGCGACAGGGCGGGGCAAGGGGACAGCAGGTTGAACGGGGCGGTCATGTCGAGGCCGCCATAGCGCCCATCCGGGTCGTCGGCGGCGAAGTCGTCATCGGTCAGGGTGACGGGCGGCGGCGGGACGGCGCAGGTCGGGCACAGCAGGGCGTCGCGGCCGGCCAGGATCGGGGCCAGCTCGTCCCACATCGCGCTGCGCAGGATCTCGATCCGCTTGACCTCGGCAGCGCCCAGGGTCAGGCCGCGGTCGATCAGCCCGACCAGGATCGGGTCCATCCGGTCGCGGTACTCCGCCAGCCGGTGGCCGTGGAACGCCGCCATGAACACGCACCACAGGTCGAGCCAGCGGTCGCTCACCGCCCGGGTCCAGGGCAGGCGCACCTCCTCGACCACGGCGCCGGCGCGGCGCAGCGCCTCCGCCGCCGCCAGGACCGCGGCCTCGACCGCCGGGTCCACGGCGTAGTAGCCGAGATCCAGCGACAGGCCGAAGCGCCGCCCGGCCAGCCCGTCGATCCGCGTCGCCGCAGCGTCGAAGGGCAGGGGCAGGGAGTTGATGTCCTCGTCGCTCGGCCCCGCGGTCGCGGCCAGGAAGGCGACGGCGTCGTTGACGCAGCGGGCCAGCGGGCCGAAATGCGAGATGTCGTCGAACTGGCTGGGCAGGATGGTCATCGGGATCCGGCCCAGGCTCGGCTTGAACCCGACCACGCCGCAGAAGGCGGCCGGGATCCGCACCGACCCGCCCATGTCGGTGCCCTCGGCGAAGGGCACCACACCGGCCGCGACCGCGGCGCCGGAGCCGCCGGAGGAGCCGCCCGGCGTCCGCTCCGGGTCCCAGGGGTTGCGGGTGACGCCCCAGCGCGGGCTGTAGGTGAAGCTGGAATGGGCGAATTCCGGGGTGGTGGTCTTGCCGATCACGATCGCGCCCGCCGCCTCCAGCCGCCGGACCACCAGCGCCGACCGGTCCGGCACCCAGTCGCCGGTCGAATGCGAACCCAGCGTGGTCAGATGCCCGCCGGTCGGCGTCAGGTCCTTGATCGCCACCGGCACGCCGTGCAGGGGGCCGAACGGCCGGCCGGCCGCGACCGCCTCGTCGGCCGCGGCGGCGGCGGCCAGGGCCTCGTCGTCGAGGATCAGGGTGAAGCAGTTCAGCCGGGCCTGCGCCGCATGGGCGCGGTCCAGGGCGCCGGTAATCACCTCGCGGGCGCTGGTCCGGCCGGCGGTGATGTCGGCGGCGATGGCGCGGGCGCTGGACGGGGGCGTGTCGGGCATCTCTCGATCCTCAGGGACGGCTTGCGGCCTGCGCCGCTCCGCCCAAGGATAGCGGGCTGGAGCGGAAAGGCAGGAGTTCGTCGGGCCTCCAATCTAGCCCGGGGTGGGCGAAGTCCAAGGCACCTGCCTCATGAAGTCGGCGAGAATGGCCTCGGATGCGCTATCCTGGACCGGCGTGACGCGGTACTTCACGATCCAGAGGTTCTGGACGTAGCAGAAGATGTAGATCTCCGACCGCACCAACCCCTTCGTGTTGTTGATGAAGTCGCGGGTCTCGTAGGTCACGACATTCCCCGGCACGCCGGCTTCACCGTGCGGCGGCCTGATCGCGCCTTCACGAAGCAGCCGAGCTTCGGGATGGAAGTCCAGGAGCTCCTGCTTTCGTCGATCCTGCTCCTGCCGGCACAGCTCGCTGCGGATCAACCCCTCCGAAAGGCGGACCGCTGCCGCGTCGGCTTCTTTCGGGGGCTTGAGGGCGAAGGCCAGCGGAACGGGGTAGACATAGGCCGAGATCCGCATCCGGCCTGAGGGCGTCGGCACATCATAATTGGCGCTGACATCCCGTCCCTTGTCGTCGAACTGCGTGACGGTGACCCGGACGAAGCGGGAGCCCGCGGCCGTGCCATCCGTCGGAAAGGCCATGCCTGAGCCGGCATGAACATAGCGGCCCTGGACGGCGACCTCTCCCGGCTGGGACAGGATCGGCGTCGAGCCTTCAGGGGTTCGTGGCCCGGCGCATCCGGCCAGGACCAGGAACCCCACGGCACACCATCGGGCCGATCCGGCCCTGAAGCTTTTCGGCATCGCCCCCTCCCTGTGATGCCGCTCCACGATGCCATAGCTTGCGGAACGGAGCGAGGCGGGGGCCTCGAAGGGGGATGGACCCGCCGAAACGGGCGCCGCGTCAGGCGGCCTGGGACAGCGGCGCCGCGTCGGCCGGCAGGGTGACGCCCAGATCGATCACGGCCTTGAGCGGCAGGTGATCCGAGGCGATCCGCGACAGCGCGCTGCGATGGACGTCCACCTGGTGCAGCACGCCTTGCGGCCAGCCCAGGATACGATCGAGCGAGATCAGCGGCAGCGGGGCGGGGAAGCTGGGCGGGCTGGCCTGCAGCGGCCCGAACAGTGCGCCGAGCGGCCGTAGCGAGGAGCGCCGCCCGGGACGCCATTCGTTGAGGTCGCCGACCAGCAGCGTCGGCATGCTCTCGCCCTCGGCGATCTCGTCGAGAATCATCGCCGCCTGGCGCATCCGGCAGCGCCGCAGCAGGCCGAAATGAGCCGCCACCACCCGCAGGCGGCCGGCGGGCAGCGCCAGCTCGGTGACGATGGCGCCGCGCGGTTCGGCGCCCGGCAGCGTCAGGCGGCGCAGGCGGGTGACCACGCCGTTCCGCACCAGCAGGGCATTGCCGTGCCAGCCATGGCCGTCGGGCAGGTCGGAGACATGCACCAGATGCAGGCCGCTGTCGCGGCGCAGCGTCTCGGCGTCGAGCAGGCCGGAGCGGCGGCCGAACCGGCGGTCGACCTCCTGCAGCGCCACCACGTCGGCGTTGAGCTCGGCGACCACGTCGGCGATGCGCAGCGGGTCGAAGCGCCTGTCCAGGCCGACGCATTTGTGCACGTTGTACGACCCGACCACGACCGTCCGGACGGGGGCCGTCGGTGTCTCGGGCAGGCTACCAGCGCGGAAGGATGCGTCGTACGGGGCCATCTCGGTTCCGAAAGCCGGGACCGTCAGACAGCACCCGGGACTAGCGGGATTTAATCTACCACGGCGCCGATGCCAAGATGCCGCGACGGAATGTACCGCCCCAGGCCCTGGCTGCATCGATGGAGAAGGCAGGGATCTGCGGGTGCTTGAACCCCGAGAGGCAGCCCCGTTGCCCGTTTCCGGCAAGTCGAGCAAGACCACGATGCGCAGAATATGAATCTATCTGCAGAGATCAGGATATTGTTTTCTTTGTTCTTCAGTGACGTCGGCTGTGAATAATTGCGATGCTTTTCTGAGTATGGAGTTCGGGAAAACATGGACCGAGACGCCGAACCGATTTCAGATCAGTGGCGATACGGCGAGCCCGGCAGCGACAATGTGCTTTATCTGCCGCGTCGAGACGGTGCGAGGGATCCGAAGGGCGATCCGGGCCATGTCGTCTCGCAGGAAGACAGGTACGTGTCCGGAACCCATTTCGAGGCGCCGCTGATCGTGTATCGCCCCGACGGCTCGCTGAAGTCCGAATGGTGGTTCAGCGCGGATGGCGCCCATCGCATCGACGGGCCTGCCTATGTCCGCCACAACCGGGACGGCAGCCGCGTCGAGCACTGGTACCTGCATCACCGCCGGCACCGGACCAGCGGGCCCGCGGTCATCGAGTGGACGAACGACGGCAGCGTGCGGCGCGCCCAATGGTGGATCGGCGGCAGGGAGGTCACGGAGATCGCGGAATCCTTCCTGGCCGAGGCCGAGGCGCCCTGGCCGTTCGACACGGCGGACGAGAGCACCTTTCTCCGCCGCTGTGTCGGCGAGCTGCGCTCTCGCCGCCCGGGCGACGAGATCATGCGGCCGGAACCGATCGTGGTCGGCGTGTGCCTGGCCAGCCTGTTCTGGCTGCCTGTGGTTCTGACGGTCGCACTGCTCTGGGCTTAGCGGGCTTGGCCCGTCAGCGGTCATCCGCCGCCGATGGCTCCGGATGCTGGCCGGCCGCCGCCGTGCCGCGCCCGGACCGCGGCGGCCGGCCGAACTGCTTCTTGTACAGCCGATAGAAGGTCGACGCGTTGCTGAAGCCGTAGTCCAGCAGGATGGTCGCCACCTTCTTCCTGCCCTGCTCGAGATCGCGACGCGCGGCTTCGAGCCGCAGGGTGATGATGGTCTCCCGCAGGGATGCGCCCAGCCGCTCGAACAGGCCGTACAGCTTTCGCGGCGAGATCTCGAAATGCCGGGCGATGGATTCGGGCGAGAGGTCCCGGCTGCTCAGGTTCTCGGTGATGTGCATCTTGATCTGCTGGTGCAGCATCCGGTCCCTGTCATGGGTGCGCGACGGAGCCATCCCGAGCAGATAGGCGCGGATGATCTCGACCAGATGGTTGAACGACGGAACCTCCGGGATGGCCGTCAGCTCCGCCCCCTGGTCGCTGGTCATCAGCTCGTTGTGGAACCGGATATAGGTCGTGATCGCCTCGCTGTTGATCACCGCGAGGGCCTCCAGGCCCGGGAACAACGCCTCGGCGCCCTGGGTGATGTGAAGCCAGTCGAGGAGACAGGAGCGCCCGGACTCCTTCTCCAGGACCAGATCGAAATCGCAGCTGCCGTCGAGGACGACGGCCGCGCCCGGCTTCAGCCGGACAGTCTGGTCCTTGATCAGGAGCGCGCAGCTGTTGCCGGTGGCGATGACGAGGCAATGGGCGGAGGCGGGGGTGCCCAGCGCGCCGCGGCGGCGGAGGATTCCGGGCGTGCAGTACAGCCGCAGGGACCGATGATCTTCGACGATGCCGAGCTTGGCCGTGACCCGGAACGGCACATCGGTGGTCGGCACGAAGTCCGCGTGCAGCAGCGGCTGGCAGAACTGTGACCGGAAATAGTCGACACCTCCCTCATACAGCATCGAGCCGGATGTCGTGACGCGCTGGCCGGCCGAGGCGGTTTGGTGGGGGATGACCATCGTCTTGCATCACCGGTGGCGGGAACATCGGAGGAGCGCGGCATCCGTCTCCGCGGCCGTTTATGCGGCGATGGAGGCCGGGGTCGGCGCGCATGCATCCGATATAGCGGGGTTGGCAGGCCGATTGGCGCGACTTGGAATATCGTCCTGCGCAGATGTGATATCAATTTATGCAGGACAATATCGATTGATGCGGCCGCTGGGAGGCCGCTCGCGTAAGACCGTGACAGCGCTCCGGACGGTCCGGAATTCCGACATTCACATGCCCGGGCTCGCGGCAGCCGGACGCCTTCCGCCTCGGCTGCGCTCTCCGGCGGACGGTGCGCCGACGTGTCATGCTTTGGGCGAAGATCTGCTCCGGGTCGGACGACACGATCGGTTTTTACCATCACAAAGGACATCTTCGGATGATCTCGACCGCCCAGGCGGTTTGTTGGAACAGGGGCTGCCGGGGAACGTTCCCTATGGTAACGTCACCATGGTGCGGCGGGCCCGGCAAGGATTCGGAAGGAATGCCCCCCGATTCTTCTATTTCTCCGCAGCCCACTGTCTTTCAGGAATTCAAAATGAAATATTATTTCGATTCTATGAGAGGGGATAAACTTATTGTGATTTAAATTCACCACGCTTAGTTATCTCTGCGGTTCGGGAAGCACAAATCGAAGGAACCTCTCTGATGGATTGCGTGACCCTGTCTTGCTTCCCCGACCAGGCAACAGACATCTGGTTGAGATGAGGCCGCTCCTTCGCCGGAGCTGCGGAGTTGCCGATGCTGCATTGCAGTCCCGGGGCCCGACAGCGCCCGTCCTGGATCGCCTGTGGCGCCGGTACGGGCCGTGTCCGGTGATGGCGATCCGTGTTCTTCGTGAGAGCAAAGTCCTATCGCGAAGCCGCATGACCACGCCACGCGCATGACGCTGCAGACATTGAGACATGCGAGAGAGTTCTGCCTGGGGATCCATCCTGTGCGCTGGCCCGGACGAGCATTGCCGACAGCTGTGCCAGCCGCTTCTCGATGCCTCGCTGGAGCCGCTGGGAAACCAGTCCGGGCCCGCCAATGTGCTGTTCGGCTTCGTCGGCCGGCACCGGGCCATCCAGATCCGCTCGGGTCCCGGCGTCATCCGTCGGCCGGCCGGGGGCTTCTCCCGGCTCGGCGACCACTACCTGGTCCTGGTGCCCTGGAGCGCCTGCCTGCTGATCAGCGGGGAGCAGAGCTGCGCCCTCGCGCCCGGCATGGTCGCCGCCATCGACGGCGATCGGGGCTTCGAACTGCAGCTGGGTGACGGCGGCGGCGAGAGCCATATGGTCGACTGGCTGCACATCGCGGCGCCCAGCCTGCCGGAGCTGCGCCGGGCGACCGGCTGCATCGCCATGACCAGCTTCATGCTGGCGCGCTACGTGTCCAGCCATGCGAGGCTGATCGTCAAAGGGGTCGGGGCAGACGAGCCGCTGGCGGCGCGAATGCCGATCTTCGACTACATCCGCAGGGCGATCAGGGACTATGTGCAGCAGGCGGATGCGGCGGAGCCCGAGGGGCCGCGGTCGCTCCACCGAATCCAGTCCTTCATCGAGAGCCATGTGAAGCATCCGCAGCTGGGGGCCGATCTGATCGCCCGGGAATTCGGCATCTCCAAGCGCAAGCTGTACGCCGTCGTCGGCGAGAGCGGCGCCTCGCTGCACGACATGATCATGGCGGCGCGGCTGGAGGCGGCGCATCGGGCCATCGAGGCCGGCGGACAGAAGATGGCGAGCATGATCCGCGACCACGGCTTCACCAACGCCTCGACCTTCTACCGCAACTACAAGCGGCGGTTCGGCCGGACGCCGCGGGCCGGGTAGGGCTCCGAATCCTGATTTGGGGCGTCTGGCCCCGCGCTCGGGATTCCCAGGACGCCGCAGGCCAGATCGATGACCTTTTCGATCTCGACTGGATCGAAGGGGTCCAGCCCGGTCAGGATGCGGTATTCGTGGGCGAAGACGAAGCTCATCGTCACCGAGCCGATGAAGGCATAGTGGAGCCGACCCGGATCTCCGGGCCGCGCCGCCCCGGCGGCTTGGGCGGCACGGATCAGGCCGGTCGAGAAGTCGAAATAGGGGCGCATGTGGGTTTCGATCAGCCACCGGATCCGGGTATTGTCGATTCGCCCCTCAAAGGTGACGATGCGGTGGAATTCCGGCCGTCGCGCGGCGAACAGAACGAATTCCCGCACCATGATCCGCAGGGCCTGCTGGGGGCTCTGGCCCGCCAGTCGCACCAGCATGTCGGCGAACTGCGCGGCGACTTCGCTCATGATCGAGGCGAGCGCAGCCCGCCACAGCCCTTCCTTGGTCTTGAAGTGATAGACGACCAGCTGGTGCATTACACCAGCGCGATCCGCAATCTGCCGTAGGCTTGCTCCCTCGAAGCCGAGCGTGGAAAACACCTCCAGCGCGGCCGCCAGAATCCGCGCGCTGCCGTTCTCCTGGCGCGTTCCGTCGATCATTGTGCTGTGTTCCACGCTGTCCTCCGTTCCGCCGACCGCGCCACCCCGATGGATTATTGACTTTCCGGATGGAAAGTCCATTCTTGCGAGCCTTTCCGAACGGAAAGTCAGCGGATGGAGGCGCGGTCCGTGACATTGGACTCGAGCGTGATCTTCGCCCGAGACAGCCGGGCGCGCGGGCCTTTGTGCGCCGCGCGGACAGCATCGTCAACCGGGTGTCCGGTCCTCTCCGGCCGGGGCGGCCGTGCTGCCGCGCAGGAGAAGCCGGCTCGACAGGGTGGTGTTGAGAGGCGACGGGGCGGCGCCATCCGCAAGCTGCAGCATGATCTCCGCGGCGCGGGATCCGAGATCCTCGGTCGGCTGCGCCAGCGTGGTCAGGGGCGGATCGCAGAAGGCCCCGACCGCGGCCCCGTCGAAGCCGACGACGGAGACGTCGCCGGGCACCGCGACGCCGTGCGACCGGACCGTGGCGATGAACGAGATCGCGGCATCGTCGGCGCAGCAGATCACCGCGGTCGGGCGCCGCTGCATCGCCAGATAGGCCTGCGCCGCCTCGACGCCGCTTCGCAGGCCTTCGTTGAAGCCGAAACGGCCCCCATGGCGGATCACGGCCGCCTCCGAGAGGCCCGCCGTCGCCAGGGCGTCGAGCAGGCCGGAGTAGCGCTCGACCTCGTGGTAGTTGCCGGCCTCGCCGGCGACATAGAGGAACGACCGGTGGCCGAGGGCGGCCAGGTGGAGCGCACCCTCCCGCATCGCGCCGCGATCATTCGTGACCACGCTCGGGATGCCGGCCGCACTGCGGTCGATCAGCAGCGACACGACCGGGACGTCAGCGTCAGTGAGCGATCGGCGCCCGTAGGACGGCAGGGCCTCGGCTCCGAAGACGACCACGCCGCGGACGGAGCCGCCGAAGGCCTGGCTGAGGATGTGCCGCTCGGCGGCCGGGGAGTTGCGGTTGCAGAACAGGAGATCGAAGCCATGTTCCGAGAGGGTGGCGGCGAGGCTCTGCACCACCGCTGGAATGATCTGGGCGACGCCGAAGATGGTGCTCGGGCCCGGCAGGGTGGCCATGATGTTCGTGGATTTGCCGGCGCGCAGGCTCCGTGCCGCGGCGTTCGGGATATAGCCGAGCTGCTCCGCCGCGGCGGCGACGCGCCGCCGGGTCTCCTCGTTGACCCGGCCGGGAATGGCGAGGGCCCGGCTGACCGTGGAGGTGGCGACGCCCGCCAGGCGCGCGACATCGCTCATCAACGGCCCCGAACTCCGGCCGTCCCTGGGTCGCCTTGGCATGCCGTTCGTGCTCCTTCCGCCCCGTCTCATCCGTGAAAGAATTGTTGCAAATGTGGCGGCTGGCCGGGGGCGTTCCGTGGTCTCAGCGGGCCGGAAGAAAAATCTTGCAAACAATCCGACAATCACTATCGTTGGCAAACGATTGCCAAGCATCGCCCGGATCGACTGGAAGGGTTCGTTCCGTGATGTTGGCCAACCAGACCCCTGCAGGCGACGCTGTCTGCCCAGGGGCGATTTTCTCCAACCCACTTTCATCAACCGACCGATGCGCCGGATAGCGTCCCACGTCGTCCCCAGGCAAGGCAACTCCGTCTCCGGATCGATCCTCTTCGCCGATGCGGAGGCGTTCGCCCGGCAGGTCTGCGACTCCGTGCTCGGCGCGGCCTTCGTGCCGGACGGCGGGGATTTCCGCGCCGCGATCCGGTTCAACCTCGTCGGCTGCAGCGGGGCGGCCCATCTGCGCATCACCCCGGGGGTGCTCACGCGCCACGGCCGGCCCTGCGACGGTCCCTGCGGCGGGCCGCATTTCCTGGTCCTCGTCCTGCGGGAAAACGGCCACCTGACGGTGGGGGGGATCGGGCGGCCGCTGTCGCCGAATTCGGTGGTCGTGATCGGCGGCGATCTGGGGTTCAGCCTGGCCCTGTCGGCCGGGACGTCGGGCGGCTGCGAGCTGGATGTGCTCCAGGTCGCCGGGGCCGAGCCGACGGCCCTGGCCAAGGCGTCCGGCGTGGTGGTGGCGACCAGCGCCTCGCTGGCGGACTACATCCTCGGCCTGGCCGAGCTGGTCCAGCCGGAAGGCGGGGAGATCGGGCCGTGCCAGCGGGACATTCCGATCTTCGACTATATCGGGGCCGCGATCCGCGACTATCTGGCGGCGGATGACGGCGAGAACGCCTCGCGTCCCGACCACGGCCTCTATCAGCGGATCAAGGGCTTCATCGCCCAGAACGTGAAGAACCCGGCCCTTGGCGCCGATCTTCTGGCCCGCAACTTCGCCATCTCGAAGCGCAAGCTCTACAGCATCTTCTACGACAACCGCGCCTCGCTGCACGAGACGGTGATGACGGCGCGGCTCGAGGCCGCGCGACGCGAGATCGAGGCGGGCGGGCAGAAGGTGGCGAGTGTGATCCTCGACCACGGCTTCTCCAACCCCTCGACCTTCTATCGCAACTACAAGCGCCATTTCGGCCGCGTGCCGCGCGCATAGCCAGCGTCGCGAGCCGGCGCATCTGATACGGCGGCGTGAAATATGGACCCGTCATGGCGAGCCCCGCAGGGGTACCAGCGGCACCGGTCCCTGGATGGCCCCTTCTGTACTCAAAGGGGGGCTCCGTACCTCGCCATGACGAAAAGGCCAGAAAGCTGATCTCAAGGGTCGATTATCTGAATTTTATTTGTCATCTAAAATGAATATCACAGTTTAGCAATATTTTCTCCTTCAAGATACGCCTATTACTGCACATAATGCGCTGCCTGTGACAATAATTGCTCGTTTTGAGAGATTGGTTTGCACCAAACGGCACGGCGAGTGATGCAGCATTCGGGAATATGCAGATCACTTTCGCCGATATGCAGATGGTTTGGGGGACGATCGATAGTCGCGGGGCAATCATTGCGGCATCCCGGGAATGGGGGCCGCCGGTGCAGGCCGTGGAGACGCTGACCCCTCGCCATCCGGGCAGATCGACGCCAGGCCATCTCGGCTCGTCATGAGAGGGAAGGCGGAATGAACCGATCGGATGCTCGGCCCTTCGGGGACGATGCGGCGGCCGGCGCCCTGGTCGGGCTCGCCCCCGCGATCCCGGGCCGGCCCGTTGCAACGATATCGTTCCCGCCGCCGGGCCCGCCGCCGGGATGGCCGGACCCTCATCTCCAGCCGGCGGCCGGGCTGTCCGTGCGCCCCGGATGGCAGGACCGGGTCCAGCTCGACCATTATCGCGACGTGCTGGGGTGGGAGCCGTTCCCGCCGGCGCCGCGCGATTTCGGCGACAAGCGGCCGTCGGCCCCGCGCGGCGTGTCGACCCTGGCCTACGCGCCGGAGGAGCAGTTCGAGGTCTGGCGCGCGCATCACGGTCCGCTGATGGATGTCGGCCTGCCGCCCGGGACGACGCCCGCGCACGGCTTCGTCGCGGAGTTCATGACTTGCGGCCTGGGCGGCCTGTCCCTGGCCTATGGCCACGCCGATGCCCATTCCTTCGGCCACGCCCTCGGCCAGGCGGGGGGAGGGGGCCGCCGCACGCCGATCGGCTGCTGGCGCCTGATGCTGCTGACGGTCGGGGAGATCTGGATCGAGAGCCCCGACGGCCAGGTCCAGATCCGGCCGGGCGATTTGTTCCTGCTGTCGCTGGACGAGCCGTTCCGGGGCCGCGCGGCCCACCATGGCGGGCTGTCCCTGACCCTGCCGCGGGACCTGTTCGTGGCCGCCGCCGCGAATTTCGACAGCGCCTCGGGCACCGTCCTGACCGGCCCGCTCTCGGCCCTCCTGGTCGACTATCTGCGCAGCCTCGAGGCGCGGCTGATCGGCATGTCGCCGGAGGAGCTAGTGCTGGCGGGGCGGGCCACGGCCGAGATGCTGGCGGCCTGCGTCGGGCCGTCCCGCGACCGGCAGGCGCAGGCGCGCAGCGCCATCACCTCGATCCTGTTCGACCGCGCCCGCTCCCACATCCAGGCCCATTTCGGCGACCCCGAGCTGACGCCGGAGCGTGTGGCCCAGGACCT
Source organism: Inquilinus sp. CA228 (assembly GCF_052078665.1). NCBI lineage: Bacteria > Pseudomonadati > Pseudomonadota > Alphaproteobacteria > Rhodospirillales > Rhodospirillaceae > Inquilinus > Inquilinus sp. CA228. The sequence goes on from NZ_JBQJIK010000018.1 coordinate 103,674, forward strand.
GCGCGTCTCGCGCTCGAATCTCTACCGGGTGTTCGAGCAGGCCGGCGGGGTGTCGCACTACATCCAGCAATGCCGCCTGTTCGCCGCCCATGCCGCCCTGACCCATGAGAGCGGGCGTCGGATCCAGGACATCGCCTACAGCTGCGGCTTCAAGCTGGCCTCGGACTTCACCCGGGCGTTCCGGCGCGAATTCGGCTTCAGCCCGCGCGAGGCCCGCGCCGCTTGGCGCAAGACCGCGGAGCCGGCGCTCATCCCGGCCTCCTCGCCGGCGGAGTGAGCCGGCGGCCGCTGAGCCACCCCTTCACCCTCCCGCCGCTTTCGACGTCGGGCCCCTCCCTCTCCCCGAGGAGAGGGGATCAGAGACGCTGCCC
>NZ_JBQJIK010000180.1:0-1597 GCF_052078665.1 Inquilinus sp. CA228
CGGCGCCCTGCCGGTGACGGCGCCGGGCGGGCTCGCCGCCACCGAGGCGCGGCTCGGCGGCCAGCTGCGGCCCGATGGCGGCCTGCAGGGCGACGTCTCGGTGGTCGGCAAGGATCTCGACGCCAGCCTGGCGCGGATCGGCGTCCGGCTGCCCGCCTCCGCGTCCCGGCCCGGCGTCTTCGCCCTGCGCGCCACGGTGCAGGCCCGGGCGGACGAGGCCGGGGTGGAGCGGATCGAGCTGACCGACCTGACCGCCGATCTCGGCGACATGCGCGCCGCCGGCGGCATCGCCGTCACCCTGGCCGCGGTGCCGCGGGTCGAGGCGACGCTCGGCTTCAACCGCCTGGCCCTGGCCGACTGGGTCGGCGACGACGTCGATCCGGCGACTTTGGCCGGCCGCCTGGCCGCGGCGCTGTCGCGCAAGGCCGCGCTGCCGGTCGCCGGCACGCTCGACCTGTCGGTCGCGGCGCTGGCGGTGCGCGACGGGCTGGTGCGCGATCTGCGGCTGCAGGCGACGCTCGACCCGGCCCGGATCGGCCTGACCCGGCTCGCCTTCGGCCTGCCCGGCGGCGCCTCGGCCGCGGCCTCCGGCGCTGTCCGCCTCGACGGCGACCGGCCGGCGGCGGACCAGCTCTCGGTCCAGCTCGCGGCCGAGGATCTGCGCGGCGCGCTCGACTGGGCCGGCATCGATCCGGGCGCAGTCCCGGCCACGGCGCTGCGCCGCGGCAAGGTCGCCGGCACCCTGAACGGCGACGTCGCCAATCTGCGGGTGTCCGGCCTCGACGCCGATCTCGACGGCAACCGGCTGACCGGCGCCCTGACCTATGTCGGCGGCGACCGGCCCGGACTCGGCGCCCGGCTGACCATCAGCCGGCTCGACATCGACGCCTACCGCCCGGCCGGCGCGCCGCCGCTCGCCGGCCTGCTGCAATCCGACCCCGCGCTGCGCGACCGCGTCCTGGCCGCGCTGACCGGGGCCGACGTCAATCTCGACGCCACGGTCGATGCCGTGGCGGTCGACGGCGCCGCCTTCACCGGGCTGCGGCTCGAGGCGACGCTGGCCCAGGGCGCGCTCACCCTCCACAGCGGCCGCGTCGAGGGGCCGGGCGGGATGGGGCTCAGCCTGAACGGCGCCATCGGCCGGCTCGCCACCCTCGGCGACATCGACCTGCAGGCGACGCTCGACGCCCAGGACCCGTCGGCGCTGCTGCGCGCGCTGCGCCTGCACGGGGCGGTGCCGACGCCGCCGGCCGGCCCCCTCAAGGCCTCGCTGCGGCTGCGCGGCGACCCGGCTTCGCTGTCGGTCGACGGCACGCTCGACGCGCTCGGCGGCACGGTGGCGCTGGGCGGCAGCCTGTCCGACGCGGCCACGGCGCCGCACGCCGTCCTCGGCCTGCGCCTGACCCATCCGGACCTGCCGGGCCTGCTGCAGCGGGTCGGCGAGGGCGGCTTGGCGGCGCCCGATCTCGGCGGCATCGACCTCTATGCCGATGCCGACTGGGCCCGCGGCCGGCTGCGCCTCGATAACCTGCAGGGCACGGTCGGCCCGGTGTCGCTGGGCGGCACGGTCGAGCTCGACGCGGGCCCAGTCGGCATC
>NZ_JBQJIK010000181.1:0-1434 GCF_052078665.1 Inquilinus sp. CA228
GGCATCCAGAGACTGTCGACACCCTCCGGATTGCCGGGTCAAGCCCGGCAATGACAGGAAAAGAAGGATGGCCCTGTTACCGGTTCAGCACGCCGGCGTGGTGACGGATGTGGTCGGCGATGAAGGTGGAGATGAAGTAGTAGCTATGGTCGTAGCCGGGATGGCGGCGCAGGGTCAGCTTCTGTCCTGCCTTGCGGCACGCCGCCTCGAGCAGATGCGGGTGCAGCTCGCGCTCCAGGAACTGGTCCGCCTCGCCCTGGTCGATCAGCAGCTCCGGGCAGCGCGCCCCGCCCTCGACCAGCGCCGTCGCATCCCATTGCGCCCATTGGGATTGGTCAGGCCCGAGATAGCGCGAGAATGCCTTCTGCCCCCAGGGGCATTGCGACGGCGCCGCGATCGGCGCGAAGGCCGACACCGAGCGGTACAGGCCGGGGTTGCGCAAGGCCGCCACCAGCGCCCCGTGCCCGCCCATCGAATGCCCGAAGATCCCCATCGCCGAGCGCCGCGCCGGGAAGTGCTTGCCGATCACCTCCGGCAACTCCTGCGTCACATAGGCGTGCATCCGGTAGCCGTCGCGCCAGGGCGCTTCGGTCGCGTCCAGGTAGAACCCGGCGCCGAGCCCGAAATCCCAGCTCTCGTCGTCGCCCGGGTGGCGCCGGTCGCGCGGACTGGTGTCCGGCGCCACCAGCATCAGCCCGAACTCCGCCGCGTGCTGCAAGGCCCCCGCCTTGATGATGAAGGTCTCCTCGGTGCAGGTCAGACCGGCGAGGTACGTGAGCACCGGCACCGGCCGGTCCTGCGCCTGCGGCGGCACATAGACCGCGAACCGCATCTCGCCGCCGATCTCGGCCGAGGCGTGGCTGTAGAACCCGACCTCGCCCGCGAAGGCCCGGTGCTTGCTGCGTGTGACGAGCTCCGACATCAGAACTCGACGACCGTGCGGATCGACTTGCCCTCATGCATCAGGTCGAAGCCCTCATTGATCCGCTCCAAGGGCAGCTTGTGCGTGATCATCGGGTCGATCTCGATCTTGCCCGACATGTACCAGTCGACGATCTTCGGCACGTCGGTGCGGCCCCGCGCCCCGCCGAAGGCCGTGCCCTTCCACACCCGGCCCGTCACCAGCTGGAACGGACGGGTCGAGATCTCCTGCCCCGCACCCGCCACGCCGATCACGATGCTCTGGCCCCAGCCGCGATGCGAGGCTTCCAGCGCCGCCCGCATCACCTTGGTGTTGCCGGTGCAGTCGAAGGTGTAGTCCGCCCCGCCGATCTGGTCCGCCCCGCGCTTGGTCAGGTTCACCAGATACGGCACCAGGTCGCCCTCGACCTCGCTCGGGTTGACGAAATGGGTCATGCCGAAGCGCTCGCCCCATTCCTTCTTCGAGTTGTTCAGGTCGACGCCGATGATCATGTCGGCCCCGGCCAGGCGCAG
>NZ_JBQJIK010000182.1:0-1366 GCF_052078665.1 Inquilinus sp. CA228
CGCCGGGCCGAGCTCGACCGGGAGATCCGGACCGAGCGACGGAGCTTGGCGGAGGCGGCGGCCCGGCTGAGGCCGCCGCTGACGGATCTCGATGCCGCCGCCGCTGCGTCCCGCCCGGGTGCGGAGACCGTCGGACGGCACCGCGGCATCCAGGACGACCTGGCCGCGCAGGAGCGGCGCGAGCGGGACCAGATCGCCGCGGCGGCAACGACGATCACCGCCATCGAAGCGAAGCTCGAGGCCCTTGCAACGAACCGGCCGGTGCCGTCGGTGGACCGCATCGCCGCTCTTCGCCGGGAGCGTGATCAGGCGTGGGAGCGATTGCGCGGAGCCCTGTTCGGAGAGCCCGGCGCTCCGCAGGGCGGTGCGCTCGCGAGCATGGCAGCCCGCTTTGAACGCCTGGCAACCGAGGCCGACCAGCTGTCGGATGAGGCACGGGCCGATGCGGCGCGCGTCGGCGAGCATGCCGTCGAGACCCGGAATCTGGTCCTGGCCCGGCAGCAGGCCGCGGCAGCGCAGGATCGCCTGGCCGCCGGCGCGAGGCGGCGGACGAATGGCGGGGCCTGTGGACCGGCCTCGCGGTCACGCCCGGCACGCCGGCCGAGATGGCCGTCTGGGTGGCGGCGGTGGAGACCTTGCTGCAGCGCCGCGACGCCGTCGAGGCACAGCAGGATCGGCTGGGCGTCATCGATCGGGCGGTGCGCGACGTGGTCCCCACCCTGCAGGCGATCGCCGCGGCATCCGGCCTGCCGCCTCTCGACCCGCTGGAGCCGAGCCTGGTCGCGGCCCGCCTGCGCCAGCACCTCGAGGCGCTGGCGGACGGCTGGGACAAGGCGCGGGGCCTGGCGACGCGGATCGACGACGGCCGGCGCCGCATCGAGGCGCTTCGCGCCGAAGAGGTCGAGACGGCCGCCGGACTCGAGGCCTGGACCGCCCTCTGGGCGGAGTCGGCACCGGGCATCGGCCAGGCCTCGTCGACGTCGATCGATGGAGCGGAGGCGGCGCTGGCCGTCTGGCGTGAAGTGCCGGCAACCCTTCGCGAGCTCGACAATCGCGCCCGGCGCGTTGCCGGCCTGCACCGCGATATCGTGGACTTCGAACGGCGCGCCGACGACCTGATCGCCCGCCTGGCGCCCGATCTCGCCGCCCTGCCGGCGGATGCCGCGGTCACGATCCTGCACGAGCGCGTCACGGCGGCGAGAGGCGCCGCCGGCCGACGCGCTGCCGCGACAGAGCATCTGGCCCGGGCGGATCGCGCCTGCGCCGATGCCCGGCGCGCCCTGGCCGAGGCGGAGCGGAGCCGGGACGAGCTCGCCTCCGGCCTGCCGCCGGGCCTCGACCTCGGCATCGTGCTGGCCCGATGGAC
>NZ_JBQJIK010000183.1:0-1340 GCF_052078665.1 Inquilinus sp. CA228
GGGTCAAGACCCTATGGGGAGTGGATAGCGACCGCGCCTGTGAGAGGTTGAGGTTGCTGAACCAACCCTGGAGGCGATGATGCAGAGTCCCGAAGGCCAGAGCACGACGGCCGCTATCCGGTTTGATCTTGGCGCGATTTTCGTGTCGCTGGAACTGTCGCAATCGAAGTGGCTGTTGACGTCGCTGTCGCCGGGCGGCGGCGAGAGGATGTCGCGGCACGAGTTGGCGGCGGGCGACGTCGCGGGGCTGTTGGGATTGTTCGAGCGGCTGCGGGAGAAGGCACGGGATCGGACGGGCCGGGACTATGGGGTGGTGTCGATCCAGGAGGCCGGTCTGGACGGCTACTGGCTGCACCGGGTGCTGGCAGCCGAAGGGGTGGAGAGCCATGTCGTCGATGCGGCGTCGGTGGCGGTGTCGCGGCGCCGGCGCCGGGCGAAGACCGATCGGATCGACGGCGAAGCGCTGCTGCGCACGCTGCTGGCCTACAAGCGGGGCGAGCCGCGGGTGTGCTCGATGGTGCGGGCGCCGAGCCCGGAGCAGGAGGATGTGCGCCGGCTGAGCCGGGAGCGCCGGACGCTGGTCGGCGAGCGGCTGACCCATGTCAACCGCATCAAAGGCCTGCTCGCCAGCCAGGGGATCGGCGGCTACCAGCCGCTGCGCCGCGACCGGCGGGTGCGGCTGGAGGCGCTGCAGACCGGCGACGGCCGGCCGCTGGGGCCGCACCTCCGCGTCCAGATCCGGCGCGAGCTCGACCGCCTGGAACTGCTGTGCGAGCAGATCAAGGCGGTCGAGGCCGAGCGCGACGCCCTGCTCGCCCAGCTGGAGCAGACCGCGCCGCCGGACCGGCCGGCGCCGACGGCGATGCTGGCCCAGTTGGTCGGGGTCGGTGCCGAGACCGCCTCGGTTCTGTGGCATGAGGGGCTGTTCCGTCCCTTCGACAACCGCCGGCAAGTGGCCGCCTATGCCGGCCTGGCGCCGACCCCCTGGCAGAGCGGCAAAATCGACCGCGAACAGGGTGTCTCCAAGGCCGGCAACCCCAGGCTCCGAACCGCCATGATCCAGCTCGCCTGGCTGTGGCTGCGCCACCAGCCTCACTCCGCCCTCAGCCGATGGTTCCTCCAGCGCGTCCAGGACAACGGCGGCCGCGGCAAGAAGACCGCCGTTGTCGCCCTCGCCCGAAAGCTCCTCGTCGCCCTCTGGAAATACGTCTCCGCCGGCGTCGTCATCGACGGCGCCATCCTCAAGGCCGCCTGATCCACACCATCCCGAGGACCTGATCAGTCCTCGCGGAAGCAGGTGGACGGACCGATCCCGGACATGGCGCCCGCCAAGGGCCGAG
>NZ_JBQJIK010000184.1:0-1292 GCF_052078665.1 Inquilinus sp. CA228
GCCGAGATAGGAGCCGGCCTCCTCCAGCGCCCGGATCTCCGCCTGCAGGGCGCTGGCCGGCGCGGTCGCGGCGCGGGCGGTGGCCACCTGCGCACGCAGATCCGAGACCACGGCCCAATGCGCCGCGACGGTCCAGACCAGCCAGGCCGCCGCGATCGCGGCCGGGGCGCCGAGGCCGAGCCCGCCGAGCCAGGCCAGCCGGCGCAGCGCCCGGCGCCGCTCGGCATCGATGTCGTGGCGCAGGTCGGGGCCCGGCGGCGCCAGCGGGTCCTCGCCGGCCAGGTCGACCACATCCGGGGTCCAGCCGGCGGCGCGGGCCGCCTGCACCGCGGCCTGGACCTGCTCCCGCGGCATCGCCGTCAGCTCGACCGCGATGGTGGCGGCGTCGCCGGTCGGGGGCAGCCGGCGGGCGGCGAAGGCGGCGGTGCCGGGGGGCCAGGGGGTCAGCCGGTCGATCTCGAAGCGCAGCACCCGGCCCAGCGCCGCCTCGGCCTCGCGCGGCAGCACGCTGCGGCGGCGCAGCCCGGCCTCGGCCGGGACGGGCAGGACGACCTCGGCGCCGCGCCGCTGCTTGCCGCCGGCCGGGACATGGCCCAGCGGCACCTCGCGCAGCACCCGGCGGCCACGGGTCTCGATCAGCCGGGCGCCGTCCTCGCGCCACAGCAGGATCAGCCGGCGCCGGCGCAGGACCGGGCGGTGCAGCCAGCGGTCGGGCACCAGCGCGGCCAGCTCGCGCCCCCACCAGCGCAGGAACACCGCCGTTCGACGGATCATGCCGGCGATCATGCCGGGTCCTCCCCCACACGCCGGCCGAAGCCGGCCTCCCGCCAGTCCAGGATACGATAGAAGCTCTCGGCGTCGGCGGCGACCCAGATCACCGCTTCGACCCGTCCGCGCGCGCCGCGGGCGGTCGCGGCCTCGACGCTGACGCTGTAGACCGGCCCGGCCCCGGCACGCAGCAGCTTGCCCGCGTCCTCCGGCAGCAGCGTGGCCAGCCGCTCCGGCGTCGGTGCCGGCCGCTGCTGCCGGGCGCGCACCACCGCCTCGGCCTGGGCGCGGGTGACGCCGGGCAGGGCCTGCAGCACCAGCGGGTCGGCGGCGAAAGGGTCGATCCCGCCGGCCGGCGACAGGACGGTGACCAGCGGCATCAGCGCGTCGGCCAGGGTACGGCTGATGCCGGGCACCGTGCGCAGCTCCTCGGCCGACTGGAACGGGCGCGCCAGCTCGGCGGGGTTGTCCGGATCCGGCGCCGGCTGGGCGGTGCGGGCGGCCGCAGCCTGCGGCTGGTTCGC
>NZ_JBQJIK010000185.1:0-1209 GCF_052078665.1 Inquilinus sp. CA228
CTGATAGACCTTCAGCTCAGCCAGGCCCTGCACGCCCTCGACGATGCGGGTGCGCAGCCCCGCCGTGGCCATGGCGATCGCCTTGCCGGCCGGGGCGCCGATCCGCTGCATCGCCCAGGGCAGGGCGATGCCGACCAAGAGGGCCAGCGCCACCACGATCGCCGCCGCCGCCGGGTCCAGCCACAGCAGCACGCCGCCGACCAGCAGCACCGCGAGCACGGCGACCACGGCAGGCACGATCACCCGCAGATAGACGGCGTCGAGCGAATCGACATCGGCGGTCATCCGGTTCAGCAGGTCGCCGCCGCGCTGCTCCTCCAGCCGCGCCGGGGCCAGCGGGATGGCGGCGCGGAACAGCCAGACCCGCAGCCCGGCCAGGAAGCGGAAGGTGGCGTCATGCGTCACCAGTCGCTCGGCATAGCGCGACCCGGTGCGCAGCACGGCCAGGCCGCGGATGCCGGCCGACGGGCTGGCGAAGTTGAAGGCGGCCGCGGTCGCCGCCACCGCGCCGGCGACGGCCGAGGCGGCGATGAACCAGCCGGACAGCACCAGCAGGCCCAGTCCCGACAGGGCGGTGACGATGGCAAGCAGCAGGCCCAGCGCCATCTTCCGCCGCTGCGGCCGCGCCAGGCGCAGGATGGCGAGCAGGGGGCGATCCTGGCGGTCCATCACGCCGCCTCCGCCTGCACCCGGCCCTGGTCGAGCAGGACCCGGCGGTCGGCCATCGCCATCGCCGCCGGGCTGTGCGTCGCCACCACCACGGTGCGGCCGCGGGCCAGCCGGCGGATCGACTCCAGGATCTCGGCCTCGGTGTCGCGGTCGAGCGCGGCGGTCGGCTCGTCCAGCAGCACCAGCGGCGCATCCTTCAGGAAGGCGCGGGCCAGGGCCACGCGCTGGGCCTGGCCGCCGGACAGGCCGATGCCGCGCTCGCCGACCATCGTGTCGAGGCCCAGCGGCAGCGCCGCCGCGAACTCCGCCACCCGCGCCTCGGCCGCGGCGCGCTCGACCGCCGCATCGTCAGCCTCGGGCCGGCCCAGCCGGATGTTGTCGCGCAGCGTGCCGTGGAACAGCACCGGCGCCTGGCCGATCCAGGCGATGCGGCGGCGCAGCTCCTCCGGGTCGATCTCGGCCAGGTCGACGCCGTTGACCAGCACCCGGCCGGCATCGGGCCGGCGGAAGCCCAGCAGCAGCGACAGCAGGGTCGACTTG
>NZ_JBQJIK010000186.1:0-1166 GCF_052078665.1 Inquilinus sp. CA228
TAGTTCTCGAACACCAGAAGCGTGTCGAACAGCGACCGCCCGCCCTGACCCGCCCAGCCCTGGATCTCGTACAAGGGCGTGTGCTCGTGCTCGCGCAGCGCCGCATTCTCCGCCTGCAGCTCCCGCAGCCAGTCCCCGACCCTCCGGGCCGGGTCCAGCGCCGGCGCCACCGGCAGGGTGTTGATGAACAGCCCCATCATGGCCTCGGCATCCCGCAACTCCGCCGGACGCCCCGACACCGTCGCCCCGAACACCACCCGACGCTGCCCCGTGCTCCGCGACAGCAGCAGCGCCCACGCCCCCTGCAGCACCGTGTTCAGGGTCACGTGCTCACGGCGGGCGAAGGCCTTCAGCGCCTCCGTCGCCGTACCGTCCAGCCGCAGCCGGGCGCTGTCGTGCCCTGGCTGCGCCTCCGGCGCCGGCAGCGCCGAGGCCAGCAGCGTCGGCTCCTCAACACCGGACAGACGCTCCCGCCAGAAGCTGCGGTCCGCCGCCTGGTCCCGCCCGGCGAGCCAGGCGATGTAGTCCCGGTACCGGCCCGCCGATACGGCCGGGGCCGTGCCGTGGTACCGCGTCAGCACCTCGCCGATCAGCCGCGACGTGCTCCAGCCGTCCAAGAGCAGGTGATGGCTGGTCAGGATCAGCCGGTGCCGCTCCTCCGCCACCCGCACCAGCAGCACCCGCAGCAGCGGCGGCGTGGCCAGGTCGAAGCCCCGTGCCCGGTCAGACGCCGCAAGCTCGGTCAGCGCCCCGTCCAGATCCGGCTTGCCGCGCCAGTCCAGCCGCTCCACCGGCGACGGCACACGCCGCCGCACCAGTTGCAGCGGCTTGTCGCCCTGCCACAGGAAGCCGGTGCGCAGGATCGCATGAGCCTCCACCGCCGCCTCCCAGGCCCGGCCGAAGCGGCCGGCATCCAGCCCGTCCACATCCACCCGGATCTGCGTCACATACAGCTCCGGCACCTGCAGGCTGTGGAACAGCATCCCCTGCTGCATCGGCGACAGCGGGTACAGGTCCTCCACCTCCGCCGCCGGCACCGGCAGCGCATCCAACTCCGCCTGGCTCAGACCAGCGAGCGGCACGTCCGACGGCGTCAGGCCGCCCGCTCCCGGCGCGCCGCACAGTGCGACCAGCGCTGCCAGCTCCGCCGCGAAGGCCTGGGCCAG
>NZ_JBQJIK010000187.1:0-1148 GCF_052078665.1 Inquilinus sp. CA228
CGTTGTCCGGTTGGTCGTCGCCATTCGCGGCAGCCAGCGCCAGCTCCGGCCGGCCCACGAGCGCGGCGTCGAGGCGGTGATAGGCGTCGAGCCGGGCCAGGAAGGCCACGGCGGCGGCAGGGTCGTAGCCGGCCCTGGCCAGGCCGGAGATGCCGATGCGATCGGCTTCCAGCTCCTGCGTCCGGTCGAAGGCCGCCTGACTGCCGGCGCCGGCGACATCGGCCGACCGCTTCGCCCGCAGCCTGGCATGGCCGGCGACGACATGCCCGACCTCATGGGCGAGGACCGAGGCGACCTCGGCCTCGCTGCGGGCCAGGGCCAGCAGGCCGCGCGTCACCAGGATGCGGCCGTCGGCCCCGGCCGCGGCGTTGACCCGGTCCGAGTCGAGCAGGTCGACCGAGACCCGCATCCCGCCGCCGGCCTCGGCGTCGACGATGCGCTGCCCGATTTCGGCGACCCGATCCCGCAACGCCGGCGCCCGGAACAGGCCGCCGAACACGTCCAGCGCCTCGTCCTCGACCATGTCGGCGGCAGCGATGCAGGGAGCCGCCGGCAGCAGGGCCGCGGCCATCGCCGTCAGCAGCAGGTCCCGGCGGGCGAGCCGCATCCCAGTCTCCGTTCCGGTCGGATGATCGCGATGTCCGGCCGTCCCGGCCGGGTCCTGCCACCTGACGGCGGCCTCATTCGACGATCAGCTTGACCCGGCTTCCGGGCGAAACTGTGTCGCCGCCGACCACGCTCAGCAGCCGGAACTGCACCTCGGCCGCCTCGACCCGCATCCGCCCGACCAGGTCGGCCACCGTGACGCCCGGCCGCACCGTGACGACGGCGAGGCGGCGCGGCCGCACCGCGACGGCCTCGCCGGCGCCGATCCGGCGGAAGCTCTCGACCGCGCCGCGCATCGGCGCGGCGGCCGGGCTGCCGGCGCGGGTCAGGATGTTGAAGCGGTCGCGCCGTTCCGCCGTGGTCTCGATCACCACCAGCAGCGCCTCCCACCGATCGGCCCCGATCGCCAGCCCGGCGATGCCCCAGGCGCCCCGGAAGCCGCCGAGATCGCCGGCGCCGACGCCTTGCACGCCGCCGACCCGGCGGCCCCAGACCCGCTCCAGGAACAGCCGCGCCGCCAGCGCCCGCGGCTGTACCTGGAG
>NZ_JBQJIK010000188.1:0-1096 GCF_052078665.1 Inquilinus sp. CA228
GCCGTCATCTGGATCCGCTGCGCCACCACATAGCCGATGCCGCCGCCGATCGCGATCGCCGGCACGATCAGCCAGTAGTTCCGCACCTGCGGCACCAGGATCAGCGTCGTCGCCACCGCGATCGCCATCCCCACCATGCCGTACAGGTTGCCCGTCCGGCTCGTCACCGGGCTCGACAGGCCCCGCAGCGCCATGATGAAGCACACCGCCGCCACCAGATACGCCAGCACCGCCAGGCTCGTCATCGCGATCCCCTCGCCTTCTCTTTGGATTGTCGCCTGAACGGGCTAGCTCTTCTTCCGGTACATCGCCAGCATCCGCCGCGTGACCAGGAAGCCGCCGAAGATGTTGACCGAGGCCAGCAGCACCGCCAGCGCGCCGAGCAGGCTCGACGCCCCGATCACCGCCGGGCCCGCCGCGATCAGCGCCCCGACCACGATCACCGAGGAGATCGCGTTGGTCACGCTCATCAAGGGCGAGTGCAGCGCCGGCGTCACCCGCCACACCACGTAGTAGCCGACGAAGCAGGCCAGCACGAACACCGTCAGACCGGTCAGGAAGAAGCCATGCTCTCCCACCGGCACCGTTGCTGCCTGGGCCTGCACCGCCAGCGCCTGGGCCTGGTCGGCCAGGCCCCGCGCCGCCTCGGCCAGACCCTGTGCGCCTTGCGCGATGTCTTCTGTCGCCATCGTCCGCTCCCCTACGCCGCCTGCTCGGCCTGGCCGCCGAAGCCCGGATGCACCACACGGCCCCCCGAGGTCAGCCGCGTCGCCGCCACGATCTCGTCCGATCCGTCCACCTTCAGCGCCTTGCTGTCCTTGTCCACCAGGGGCGTCAGGAAGGCCACCAGGTTGCGGGCGTACAAGGCCGAGGCATCCGTCGCGATCCGGCCCGGCACGTTGCGGTGGCCGACGATGGTCACGCCACCGTCCTCGACCACCTCGCCCGGCCGGGTCAGGGCGCAGTTGCCGCCCCGCTCCGCCGCCAGGTCCACGATCACCGACCCCGGCTTCATCGACCGCACCATCGCCTCGTCCATCAGCACCGGTGCCTTGCGCCCCGGGATCAGCGCGGTGCAGATGACGATGTCCTGCTT
>NZ_JBQJIK010000189.1:0-1079 GCF_052078665.1 Inquilinus sp. CA228
CTGGTTGATGGTCCAACCCGAGTAGTGCGTGTAGGACGCGGTGGTCGATACAGCGAGGCTCAGGCTGGTGTCGACGGCATAGCGCAACTCGGTGTTGTAGGTGACGCTGGTGCCGAAGCTGGTGCTCAACGTGTTGTGGAAATCCGCCTTGAACCGGGTATCCCAGAAGCCCGCGCCAGAGGCGCTCGGCAGGCCGTACTGCACGATGTGGGAGATCGTGCCGCCGGGCGCGAAGACCTGCTGGTAGAAGGGGCCGGTGATGACCTCGCTGTACCAGCCGCCGACATTGGCGTTGTAGTTGCCGCCGATGACGCAGGACTCGGACTTGCCGGTGGTGATGGTGCGCTGGTCCGGGGTGAAGGACATGATCCCGGCATAGGCGGCCGGGGCCAGTTCGGGGGGGCGGCCGCATTTGACGCCGGCACCGAACACCGGCGTCGCCAGGATCGCCTGCTCGACGCGGGCGTCGGCGGTCGGGACGTCGCCCATCCGGAGATAGTCGGGCGGGGCCGCCTCCGGCACCGGGACCTGCATCGACAGATAGACCGGTGCCGCCGTCGCGCCGGCGGGGGTGCCGTCGTTCATGATCAGGGCGGTGCCGGCCAGGGTCTGGATCCGGTTCTCGGTCTGGTTGCGGCTGGTGACCGGGCTGATCGTGCGCGAATGCGGGGCCGCGCCGAGGATGATCGGCCGGTCGGGGTCGCCGTCCTCCCAGCCGAGCGCGACCTCGGTGCCGCGGGCCAGCGGGAAATGCAGCCCGGCCTTGGTGCCGGCATAGGGCTGGGCCATGCGGATGAAGCCGGAATGCTGATAGGTCGGGTCGGCGGCCATGTCGAAGTTGGCGACGACCTTGTAGCGGCCCTCGGCGTCGAGCACGGCGCGGTCGTTGTAGTCGTCCGGGGCGTCGATCATGGCCGGCATGACCCCGGCCATGATTGGGCGAGGGGTGCGGCGGGGGCTGCGGTAGGGGGTGGCGTGGCGGATCGCCGAGATGTGGTTGCGGTAGCCGATTTCACCCGGCTCGCCGCCCTCCCAGAAGGCGCCGGCGACATACTGCGTGCCGGCGTGGAGGACCGCCG